>NZ_BAAAMU010000072.1:0-47929 GCF_039529435.1 Nonomuraea maheshkhaliensis | reverse complement strand
GCGCCCGCCGGGGCGGCCCCACCGGCCGACCCCAGCCGCCGCAGCTGCCGGTCGGAGTCGGCCGGATAGCGGACCGACAGCCCGCCGCCCAGCGCCAGGGCCGCCGTCGTGGCCCTGAGGTCCGCGGGGTCGGCCGCCCAGCGCAGCGCGACCCCGAGCGCCTCGGGAGCGAGGGTGTCGTCGGCGCACATGTACGACAGCACGTTGGCCGCCGCCACCCGCTCGGCCGCGCTCCCCTGCCCCCACACCTCCAGGAACTCCTGCCGCACCTCGTTCGGGGAGTGGCGGGCCAGCAACGCCACGCCCTCCGCGGCGCGGAGCTGGACCGCGGGCCCCTGCCCAGGCAGCGACAGCACCCAGGCGCGCAGCGGCTGCCACAGCCAGAACGCGTAGCGCGCGACCAGCTCCCCCAGTACCCGCTCGCGCTGGTGGGCCGCGCGGAAGCCGGTGCGCCCGCCCTCGGCGCCGATCAGCGGCCCCGAGGCGGGACGGTGACTCTGCTCCTCGCAGAGCTTCTCCAGCCGGGCGAGCTGCCGTTCGTAGACGGACCCGGCCAGCCGGTGGGTGAACGCCAGCGCCGCCACGGCCAGCACCTCGCGAATGGGCGGCTTGGTGTCGAACCAGGCCGCCACCTCGTCACCGGCCGGCTCGTCGCCCCGGGTCAGGCGCGCGGCCAGGCGCACGACCTCGGCGGGGGTGGCCAGGGTCAGCGCCAGGTCCCTGGCCCTGCCCACCTCGTCGCCGCCGAGCCCCGCGCGCCGGTCGAACGTGCGCAGGCACAGGTCGAACAGCTCTCCCCGCTCCGGCACGGTCCACCGCTGCTCCACCTCGACCGCCTGGGACAGCTCGCCGCCCCTGGTGACGACCAGGTAGGAGCCGAGTTCGGCCAGCTTGCGGGCCAGGTTGACCAGCTCGGTGCGGTCGGTGCTGGGCGTGATCCAGTCGTGCAGCAGGTAGGCCCGGCCCGGCTCGTAGTCGATGCCGGTCAGCAGCTCGCCCGCCCCCGCCGCCGGGGACAGCACGGTGATCGTGCTCTCGGCCAGCGACATGCGTGACAGCAGCGCGAGCCCGCCTAATCGCCGGCCCGTCTCCTCCTCCCCGACGAGGACGAGCAGGTGGCGGGTGGTCAACCGGCGCATCGCCTCGGGGAAGCCGCCCGGCTCCAGGTAGGGGCAGAGCAGCGCGTCGGCCTCCCTCCGGCTGAGGTCTCCCGTGGCCGGACCGGCCACGGCACGGAGATGGTCACCGACCGTTCTGAGACTTCCGGTGAGCGTTATGTTGTCGAGGTCGATCTCGCCCGGTGCAGGCGTTTCGGTCACGAAAGTCACCTCGGGATTAACGGGGAAGTTTTCTACAGGAAGCTTTCCTGCCCAACAAGTTTCTTCATTCACGTACAGCGGAGTCGCACAGCGTCACCATTGCTGGCCCGACCTGCGGAAACGGTCGCGCGGTCAGGTCGATCCGGATACGCGGGACGGACTCTTTCCTCACTACTCAAGACCTCGCGGCCCTCAGATCTTCCACCATTACACGATCCCGGCCAAACTGAAAACACAAATGACACGAAAGCGGATTTATGCTCATTTACGGGCTACATGAAGACCGTCCACAATGACTAGTCAAGGCGAAGGAGGCTTGACTGCGCCTCCTCACTCGCATCAGGTTGGGCATGTGACCGAGCAAACGCT
This sequence comes from Nonomuraea maheshkhaliensis, assembly GCF_039529435.1. Lineage (NCBI taxonomy): Bacteria > Bacillati > Actinomycetota > Actinomycetes > Streptosporangiales > Streptosporangiaceae > Nonomuraea > Nonomuraea maheshkhaliensis. The sequence continues at coordinate 46,241 of NZ_BAAAMU010000072.1, read as the reverse complement.
GGGCCGTCTGGCCGAGGAGTCGTGGAACCGTTTCGACGACCACGACTCGGTGTTCTACGAGGGCGTCTGGCACCGCAGTCACACGCTCGCCGAGCGGGCGCGCCGGATGTGCGGCGGAATCGCCGAGGCGGGGATCCGGCCCGGCGACCGCGTGGCCGTGATGATGGCCAACTGCCCCGAGGTGCCGCTCATCTACCAGGCGCTGTGGGCGGCGGGCGCGGTGGTGACGCCGGTGGTGTTCCTGGTGGGGCCGGACGAGCTGCGGCACATCCTGCTCGACAGCGGCGCCCGCGCGATCGTCACCTCGCCGGAACTGGCCGCCACGGTACGCGCCGCCGACGTGGACATCCCCGTCTACGTGGACACGGCGGAGCTGGAGCAGGCGACCGGACGCGGCCCCGTGACCAGTTCCCCCGGCGACCTGGCCGCCCTCATGTACACCGGCGGCACCACGGGCCGGGCCAAGGGCGTCATGCTCAGCCACCGCGGCCTGTGGCAGGTCGCCAAGGACGCCTTCGAGCTGTCCCGCCAGGAGGGTCTCGACCGCGCGCTGATCCCCGTGCCGCTGTCGCACGCGTACGGGCTGATCGTCACCGTCGCCTCGATGCACGCCACCGAGCCGCAGCAGGCGGTGCTCATGCGCTGGTTCGACCCGAAGGCGTTCCTCGCGCTGGCCGCCGAGCACCGCGTCCAGTACGGCAGCGTCGTCCCCACCATGATCCACCTGCTGCTCGCCGAGCCGCTCGACGAGCACCCCCTGCCCGACCTGGCCTTCCTCACCTGCGGCGCGGCGCCGCTCGGCCGGGAGGCGCTGGAGGAGTTCGAGCGCAGGATGCCGGGCACGCAGATCCTGGAGGGCTACGGCCTGACCGAGACGAGCGCGGTCACCACCTTCAACCCGCCGGGCCGGCGCCGGGTCGGCAGCGTCGGCCTGCCGCTGGCCGGCTACTCGATCACCGTCCGTGACGGCGACGGCGAGGCGGTGGAGACGGGGGACGTGGGCGAGATCTGCGTCTCGGGCGAGTCGCTGATGCTCGGCTACTGGGGCGAGCACGAGCCGGACCCCGAGGGCACGGCGCTGGTCGGGGCCGAGTTGCGGACCGGGGACATCGGCTGCGTGGACGACGACGGCTACCTCTACATCGTGGACAGGAAGAAGGACCTGATCATCAGGGGCGGCTTCAACGTCTTCCCGCGCGACGTGGAGGACGCGCTCAACCGGCATCCGGACGTCGTGCTGTCGGGCGTCGTGGGCCGCCGCGACCCGCACCTCGGGGAGGAGGTCGTGGCGTTCGTGCAGCTCAGGGAGGGTGCGAAGGTGACGGCCGAGGAACTGATCGGGTGGGCGCGGGACCGGGTGGGGCGGGTGAGGTATCCCCGTGAGGTGCGCTTCGTCGACTCCGTCCCGGTGACGAGCGTGCTCAAGCTGGACCGGAAGGCGCTGCGGGAACGACTCGGCTGAGCGCCCGGTGGTCTCGCGCGAACGACGCTCGGAGGCTTCGGCGCTCTCATGCGAGCGATGCCCGGAGGCCCTGTGATCTCGTATATCGGGTCAGGCGCCGGCCAATTCCGTGATAAGTGTTGACCTGTCTGGAGGTGAACATGAGTCAGGAAGACCCGTCGGGCTATCCGTACCAGCCCTATGGCGCCCCCTACGGTGAGCAGCCGCCCCCGCAGTACGGCTACGGCTACGGCACGCCTCCACCGCGCAACAACGGCCCCAACGCCAACGCCATCGTCTCCCTCGTGCTCAACCTGCTCGCGGTCGTCTCGTGCTGCAACATCCTCGGCATTCCCGGCGCGATCCTGGCCGGCCTGGCCCTCGGCCGGGCCGCCACCGATCCGCGTTCGGCCCGCAGCATGGTGATGTGGAGCTGGATCCTGTTCGGCGCGGGCTTCGTGCTGACCATCGCCGGCTTCGTCATCCTCGGGGTCAGCGGCGCGTTCGACGACTGAGCCGCGCTGGCCAGCCTCCATTGGCATCGTGGACTAATCCTGGCTCCACCGTTGTTGGAGTCTTGAAGCGGGGACGCCGGGATCACGAGACGATGGTCCTGTCGCGCCGAGCCCCCGTCTGAACCCCACGGAGAAATGCCAGTGAGCGATGGACCGCTGATCGTCCAGTCGGACAAGACGCTGCTGCTTGAGGTCGACCACGAAAGGGCCGACGCCTGCCGTAAGGCGATCGCCCCGTTCGCCGAGCTCGAACGCGCTCCAGAACACGTGCACACCTACCGCGTCACCCCGCTGGCGCTGTGGAACGCCCGCGCCGCGGGCCACGACGCCGAGCAGGTCATCGACGCGCTCATCGGCTTCAGCCGCTACCCGGTGCCCCACGCGCTGCTCGTGGACATCGCCGAGACCATGGCCCGCTACGGCCGGCTCCGGCTGGAGAAGGACCCCGTCCACGGCCTGACCCTCACCTCCACCGACCGGGCCGTGCTCGAAGAGGTGCTGCGCTCGAAGAAGATCCAGCCGATGCTGGGCGAGCGGATCGGCGCCGACTCCGTGGTCGTGCATCCGAGCGATCGGGGCAACGTCAAGCAGGCGCTGCTCAAGCTCGGCTGGCCCGCCGAAGACCTGGCCGGCTACGTCGACGGCGAGCAGCATCCGATCAAGCTGCTGCAGGACGGCTGGGAGCTGCGCCCCTACCAGCGCGAGGCGGCCGAGGCGTTCTGGAACGGCGGCTCTGGCGTGGTCGTGCTGCCCTGTGGGGCGGGCAAGACCATCGTCGGCGCGGCCGCCATGGCCCACGCCGAGGCCACCACGCTCATCATGGTCACCAACACGGTCTCGGCCCACCAGTGGAAGACCGAGCTGCTCAAGCGCACGTCCCTGACCGAGGACGAGATCGGCGAATACTCCGGCACCAAGAAGGAGATCCGCCCGGTCACCATCGCGACCTACCAGGTGATGACCACCAGGCGCAAGGGCGTCTACAGCCATCTGGAGCTGTTCGACGCCCGCGACTGGGGCCTGATCGTCTACGACGAGGTGCACCTGCTGCCCGCGCCGATCTTCCGGATGACCGCCGACCTCCAGGCCCGCAGGCGGGTGGGGCTGACGGCGACGCTGGTGCGCGAGGACGGGCGCGAGGGCGACGTGTTCTCGCTGATCGGTCCCAAGCGCTACGACGCGCCCTGGAAGGAGATGGAGAACCAGGGCTGGATCGCGCCGGCCGACTGCGTCGAGGTGCGCGTGACGCTGACGGACGAGGAACGGCTGGCGTACGCGATGGCCGAGTCCGACGAGCGCTATCGCTTCTGCGCCACGACGCCGTCCAAGACGCACGTGACCGAGGCGCTGGTCCGGCGCCACCTGGGCGAGCAGGTGCTGGTCATCGGCCAGTACATCGACCAGCTCGACGAGCTGGGTGAGCACCTCAACGCGCCGGTCATCAAGGGCGAGACCCGGGTCAAGGAGCGCGAACGCCTCTATCAGGCGTTCCGCGACAAGGAGATCCAGGTGCTGGTGGTGTCGAAGGTGGCCAACTTCTCCATCGACCTGCCGGAGGCCGCCATCGCGATCCAGGTGTCGGGCACGTTCGGCTCGCGCCAGGAGGAGGCGCAGCGGCTCGGGCGGGTGCTGCGGCCCAAGGCCGACGGCGGGGGCGCGCGGTTCTACACGGTGGTCAGCAGGGACACGGTGGACCAGGAGTTCGCGGCGCACCGGCAGCGGTTCCTGGCCGAGCAGGGGTACGCGTACCAGATCATCGACGCCGACGACGTGCTCGGCGGCGTCTGAGGGGCGTCTGGGAACGACGTCTAAAGATGGTGATGCCCGGCCGCTCGCCCGAGCGGCCGGGCACTTCCGCGTGGTGTCATGTCCACGAGACTCCGCGGGCCGACGACATTCGAACCACCCCCCTCACCTGCGTACTATCACGCCGCCTGCGACATACCCCCATGATCCGACAAACCCACCTGAAATGCCCGATTATCTCGGTGTTCTCAGGTTCGTTACGAACGTACGGATCTGTGGTAATTCGCGCAAGCCGAGCACGTCAAACATGCCCCCTCGGCGCACCGGCAGGCCCCTCAGCGCACGAGCAGACCCCCGAGGAAGAGCACGCCCTCCGCGACGATCCACGCCAGCACCCCTGCGCCCATCAGCCGCGCGAAGGCGTGGGGATCGTGCCGAGGCCACGGGAGCAGCCAGGCGGCCACCGTGCAGCAGGCGGCCAGCACCGCGAACAGCCCGGAGACGGCGGAGACCGTGGACAGGCGCTGCGAGCACAGTGAGGCGGCCTCCCCGCCCGCGCAGAACGCCTGCGCCCCCCACCCAGCGAACACCGACAGACCCCACAGCGCGGCGAGCAGGAAGCTCGCGATCGTGGGGATGACCGGCGAGAAACGAAGCTGGACCCGCACCACCTCCTGTGCGTACCCAGACCGCCGCCGGTAAATGCTTTGGAGTCATGCCGAAGTCGCCGTTAAACTGGTCGATTCGCTGCCTTGACCACCTCCGAAACCGACAGGGAGGCACTTCCGCATGCCCGCACACCAGCTGGCACCCGACATACCCACCGACGTGCTGGCCGCCGAGCAGGCGCATCTGGCCGAGTCCAGGGCCGCGCTCAAGGCCATGCGCGCCCACGCCCAATCCCTGTCCGCCGACGCGGCCGGCGACTGGGTGTCGCAGCAGATCCTCCAGTCGCTGCTCGACCAGCGCGTCGCCGCCCTGGCCGACCATCCGGACACGCCGCTGTTCTTCGGCCGCCTCGACCGTGCCGCGGGTGACGACCTGCCCGGCACGATCTACGTCGGCCGCCGCCACGTCCACGACGGAGGCAGCAAGCCGCTGGTCATCGACTGGCGGGCGCCGGTGTCCCGCGCGTTCTACCAGGCCAGCCCGGCCGACCCGATGGGCGTCGTACGCCGGCGCCGCTTCGGCTACCACGGCGGCGCGCTCACCGCGTTCGAGGACGAGCCGCTCGGCGAGGGCGGCGAGATCGGCCCGTCGAAGATCCTCACCGAGGAGATCGAACGGCCGCGCACCGGGCCCATGCGCGACATCGTGGCCACCATCCAGCCCGACCAGGACGAGATCGTCCGCGCCACGCTGGCCCAGACCGTCTGCGTGCAGGGCGCGCCCGGCACCGGGAAGACCGCCGTGGGCCTGCACCGCGCCGCCTATCTGCTGTTCACCCACCGCGAGCGGCTGGCCAGGTCCGGCGTCATGATCGTCGGCCCCAACCGGGCCTTCCTGTCCTACATCTCCTCGGTGCTGCCCGCGCTCGGCGAGGTCAAGGTCGACCAGACCACGGTGGCGGGCCTGCTCGGCGACCACGCGGCGCCCGAGGACCCGCTGGTGGCGGCGGTGAAGGGCGACGCCAGGATGGCGCCGGTGCTCGAAGCCGCGCTCTGGCTGCACATCGTCAAGCCCGAGGACGGCCTGGTGTTCACCAAGGGCGCCTACCGCCACCGGGTGGCCGACTACGAAGTACGCGAGATCGTGGCCTCCCTGCGCGGCACCACCCGCTACAACCCCGGCCGGGCCGCCCTGGCGCAGCGGCTGGCCCACATGGTGCTGGTCAGGATGGAGCAGCGCGGCGAATCCCCCGACGACCGGGTGCAGGACGCGGTGGCCAGGTCGAAGCCGGTCAAGCAGCTCGTGGACGCCGTCTGGCCCAAGCTGACGCCCGAGCAGGTGCTGTTCCGGCTGCTGTCCGACCCCGGCTTCCTCGGCCGGGCGGTCAAGGCCGCCAAGTCGGATCTGTCGCCGGAGGAGCAGGAGCTGCTGATCTGGCGCAAGCCGTACCGGAGCTGGAAGTCGGCGAAGTGGTCCGCCGCGGACGCCGCGCTCCTCGACGAGCTGGGCGACCTCATGGAGCGCACGCCGTCGCTCGGCCACCTCGTGGTGGACGAGGCCCAGGACCTGTCCGAGATGCAGTTGCGCGCGCTCGGGCGGCGCTGCCGCAACGGCTCGGCCACCGTGCTGGGCGACCTGGCCCAGGGCACGACGCCGTGGTCCACCACCTCGTGGGAGTCGGTGCTGCGCCACCTCGGGCAGGGCGAGGGCGAGGTGACGGAGCTGACGCTGGGCTTCCGCGTGCCGCGCGAGGTGCTCGACTACGCCGCCCGGCTGCTTCCCTCCATCGCGCCCGCCCTGGCCGCCCCGCGCTCGCTGCGCCCCGGCCTCGGCTCGCTCACCGTGAGCGAGGGCGGCTCGGTGGCGCGGGCCGCCGAGGAGGCGCTGGCCAAGGAGGGCTCGATCGGGGTCATCGTCCCCGACGCGCTGATCGACGAGGTCTCGCGGGCCCTGGCGGAGCTCCCCCACGCCGTGCTCGACCCCGACGCCGCCCAGGAGCACCGCCTGCTGATCGTGCCCGCCACGCTGGCCAAGGGTCTGGAGTACGACCACGTCATCGTGGTCGAGCCGGCCGACATCGTCGCCGCCGAGCCCAGGGGCCTGGCCCGGCTGTACGTCGTGCTGACCCGCGCGGTGACCTCCCTGACGGTCCTGCACGACAAGGCGCTCCCGGCGCAGCTGACGGCGTGAGAGCGGTGGGCACGGCCGCTTCTAGGATGGCTGGGCAAGCAGCTCTCAACCTAGGAGGATGCCGTGCCCGCACCGCTTCCACACGAATACCTGCCGTCGGTTCCCGCGCTCACGGTCGAGAGTGACGACCTCCAGGACGGCGCCAGGCTCGCCGACCTCCACGTCTTCAACGACTGGGGCATGACAGGCGGGAACCAGTCTCCCCACCTGCGCTGGTCCGGTGCTCCCGAGGGCACCCGGAGCTACGCCGTCACCTGCTACGACCCCGACGCCCCCACCGGCAGCGGCTTCTGGCACTGGGTGCTGTCCGACCTGCCCGCCTCGGTGACGGAGCTGCCCGCGGGCGCGGGCAGCGCTCCCGACTTCAAGGGCCTGCCCGAGGGGGCCGCGCACGCGCGCAACGACTACGGCACGAAGGCGTACGGCGGCGCCGCCCCGCCTCCCGGCGACCCGCACCGCTACGTCTTCACGGTCCACGCGCTCGGCGTCGACCGGCTGGGCGTCGACAGCGACGCCAGCCCGGCGGTGGTGGGCTTCAACATCACCGCCAACACCCTGGCCCGCGGCCACATCGTCGCCCTCTACGGCGTCTGACCGCGAGACACATGAAAGCGCCCCGCCACGGCGGCGGGGCGCTTTTCGGGCCGGCGATCGTCACCGCCGGCGACCTCGTGTGTCAGCCGGGCCCGGCCACCGGCGGCCGAAGCCGGACGGGTCCGGCCGCGGGCCGGGCGGCCTCAGTCGGTCAGCCAGCCCTGCGGGCAGGCTGGCCGCGGGCCGGGCGGCCTCAGTCGGTCAGCCAGCCCTGCGGGCAGGCCATGAGCTGCGGGAGCAGCGCGTCGAGCACCGTGAGCCCGGTCTGCGAGTTGGGCAGGCAGATCGGCCCCTGCAGCTCACGCAGCAGGGGGATGTCGTTCAGCGACAGGGCGCTCCGCTCGGCGAAGGCCGGGACGGCCGGGGCGGTGGTGGCGGCGACGAGAGCCAGGGCGGCGACGCCGAAAATGCGCTTGCTGCGAGAAAGCATCCTCTTACTCCTTTGTACAGGCGGTGTGGTGGCACCACCCTTCCTCACTTGGAGTAGCCGAGCAATTGTGAAACGTAATGGCAGTCAAACAAAACAAGAGCGGCCCGGAAAAGCCCGGACCGCTCTTCGTTCTTACGACGAGAAAAGACCTAGAAGTCCATGTCGCCGCCGCCGGGCATGCCGGCCGGCGCAGCGGGGGTCTTCTCGGGCTTCTCGGCGATGACGGCCTCGGTGGTGAGGAAGAGCGCCGCGATGGAAGCGGCGTTCTGCAGCGCGGAGCGCGTCACCTTGGCCGGGTCGAGGATGCCCACCTCGAACATGTTGACGTAGTCGCCGGTCGCGGCGTTGAGGCCCTCACCCGGGGTGAGGTTGCGCACGCGCTCGACCACGACGCCGCCCTCAAGGCCGGCGTTGACCGCGATCTGCTTGAGCGGCTCCTCCAGCGCCTTCTTGACGATGGCGGCACCGGTGGCCTCGTCGCCCGTCAGCTCCAGCTTGTCGAACGCCTTGGCGCCGGCCTGCAGCAGGGCCACGCCACCGCCGGGGACGATGCCCTCCTCGACGGCCGCCTTGGCGTTGCGCACGGCGTCCTCGATGCGGTGCTTGCGCTCCTTGAGCTCGACCTCGGTCGCGGCGCCGGCCTTGATCACGGCCACGCCGCCGGCCAGCTTGGCCAGGCGCTCCTGCAGCTTCTCGCGGTCGTAGTCGGAGTCGGTGCGCTCGATCTCGGCGCGGATCTCGTTGACCCGGCCCGCGATCTGCTCGGCGTCACCGGCGCCGTCGACGATCGTGGTCTCGTCCTTGGTGACGACCACCTTGCGGGCGCGGCCCAGCAGGTCGAGGGTGGCGGTCTCGAGCTTGAGGCCGACCTCCTCGGCGATGACCTGACCGCCGGTCAGGATCGCGATGTCGTTGAGCATGGCCTTGCGGCGGTCGCCGAAGCCCGGGGCCTTGACCGCGACCGAGCGGAACAGGCCGCGGATCTTGTTGACGACCAGGGTGGCCAGGGCCTCGCCCTCGACGTCCTCGGCGATGATCAGCAGCGGCTTGCCGGACTGCACGACCTTGTCGAGCAGCGGCAGCAGGTCCTTGTTGGCCGAGACCTTGCTGTTGACGATCAGGATGTACGGGTCTTCGAGCACGGCCTCCATGCGGTCGGAGTCGGTCACGAAGTACATCGACGTCATGCCCTTGTCGAAGCGCATGCCCTCGGTGAGCTCAAGCTCAAGGCCGAAGGTGTTGCTCTCCTCGACGGTGATGACGCCTTCCTTGCCGACCTTGTCCATCGCCTCGGCGATGAGCGAGCCGATCTCGGGGTCGGCGGCGGAGATGGAGGCGGTGGAGGCGATCTGCTCCTTGGTCTCCACGTCCTTGGCCAGCTTGGAGAGCTCCTCGCTGACGCGCTCGACGGCCGCCTCGATGCCCTTCTTCAGGGCCATCGGGTTGGCGCCGGCGGCGACATTGCGCAGACCCTCGCGCACCAGCGCCTGGGCGAGCACGGTGGCGGTGGTGGTGCCGTCACCCGCGACGTCGTCGGTCTTCTTGGCGACTTCCTTGACCAGCTCGGCGCCGATCTTCTCCCAAGGGTCCTCGAGCTCGATCTCCTTGGCGATGGACACACCGTCGTTGGTGATCGTGGGAGCGCCCCACTTCTTCTCCAGCACGACGTTGCGGCCCTTGGGACCCAAGGTCACCTTGACGGCGTCGGCGAGCTGGTTCATACCGCGCTCGAGACCGCGCCGGGCGTCCTCGTCAAACGCGATCATCTTGGCTGCCATAAGGCTAGACCTCCCAGATACAGGGTGGCTTGTCGTGGACCGAGCCGACGCCCGCGACGGCATGGGCCCGCATCTCCGTTCGGCAGACCCCATCGTCTCGATCCGATGTTGGCACTCTGCTGCACAGAGTGCCAACGAACTGTTTAGCACTCTACCCTGCCGAGTGCAAGCGAACGCACCCGCGCCGGATGTTCCTCCCCAGGTCGGAAGTCAGTACGGCGAGCCGCCCGAAGCAGCTCGCCGCACGCGAGTCGACGATTGAGAGGTGACGGTTCGCACGGACTGCGCTGCCGTGCGAGCCCGCCCGGTGCATACCAGTTGACGTGACCTCAGACCGTGCGGACGGACTCCGCCTGCGGCCCCTTCTGGCCCTGCGTGATCTCGAACTCGACGCGCTGACCCTGTTCGAGAGAGCGGTACCCGTCCATCATGATCGCTGAGTAATGGACGAATACATCCTTACCACCGTCTACCGCGATGAAGCCGTAGCCCTTGTCCGCGTTGAACCACTTGACGGTGCCCTGCGCCACTTCCGACTCCTCTTACTGGTCTCTCAGATCTCGCCCATTCCTCCGCGAGGCCTGTAATCGCCTGACATAACTGAAAATCATGCAGACGATCGCCCTCGACCATACCTGTGGCACGGGGTTTGGCAACAGAGTCAATCTGCAAACCAGGTATTTCTTCGCAGCGAAGCTCGTACAACGTTGAATTAGCCCTGGAAAAGCAGAAGGCGCCCACAAGGGGCGCCTTCCACGATCGGGGATGCCGCGGCACTCAGCCGCCGGCGACCGCGGGGATGATGGAGATCTGCGTGCCCTCTGGGGCGGGAGTGTCGAGACCCTGGGCGAAACGGACGTCCTCTTCCCCAACATAAACGTTGACGAAACGTCGAATCTTGCCCGATTCATCCAGAATTCTCGCGCCGATGCCGGGGTAGTCGGAGTCCAGCTTGGCGAGCACGTCACGAAGAGTCGCGCCTTCGCCACTCACTTCGGCGTTGCCCCCGGTGTACGTGCGCAGAATGGTGGGAATCCGCACAGAAACGCTCATGGTAAATGTCGCCTTTCCTGGTTGTCAGACAGTCGCGCGGAACGCGTCGAGGGAGGGCCGGATCACGGCCGTGGGCGCGGCGTCGTCGCTGATGGCGTCGAGGGTCTTGAGCCCGTCGCCGGTGTTCAGCACCACGGTCTCGGCCTCGGGATCGAGCCTGCCGCTCTCGGCCAGCTTCTTCAGCACGCCGACGGTCACCCCGCCCGCGGTCTCGGCGAAGACCCCCTCGGTCGAGGCGAGCAGCTTGATGGCGGCCACGATCTCGGCGTCCGTGACGTCCTCGACGGCTCCTCCGGTGCGTCGTGCGATGTCCAGCACGTAGGGACCGTCGGCCGGGTTGCCGATGGCCAGTGACTTGGCGATGGTGTCGGGCTTGACCGGCTGGACGACGTCGTGACCGGCCTTGTACGCGGCCGACACCGGCGAGCAGCCTTCGGCCTGCGCCCCGAAGATCTTGTAGGGCGTGTCCTCGACCAGCCCCAGCCGGATCAGCTCCTTGAAGCCCTTGTCGATCTTGGTGAGCTGGGAGCCCGAGGCGATGGGGATGACGATCTGCTCGGGCAGCCGCCAGCCGAGTTGCTCGGCGATCTCGTACGCGAGCGTCTTGGAGCCCTCGGCGTAGTAGGGCCGCAGGTTGACGTTGACGAAGCCCCACTTGTCGCCCATGGGGTCGCCGATCAGCTCGGAGCAGAACCGGTTGACCTCGTCGTAGGTGCCGTCGATCGCGATCAGCCGGCCACCGAACACGCGGGCCATGGCGATCTTCGCGGCTTCGAGGTTGGCCGGGATGAACACGCACGCGTCGAGCCCGGCCCGCGCCGCGGCGGCGGTGACCGCGCCCGCGAGGTTGCCCGTGGAGGAGCAGGAGAGCGTGTGGAAACCGAAGTTGCGCGCCGCCTCGACGGCCATGGCGACCACGCGGTCCTTGAAGGAGTGGGTGGGGTTTCCCGAGTCGTCCTTCACGTACAGGGATTTGAGTCCCAGTGACTTGCCGAGGTTTCCGGCCTTGACCAATTTGGTCCAGCCGGGGTTCATATTCGGCTTTTCGGTCACGTCAGCCGGGACAGGGAGGAGCTTGCGGTAACGCCAGATGTTGGCCGGGCCGGACTCGATGTCCGCCCGGGTCACCGTGCCGAAGTCGTAGGCCGCCTCAAGCGGCCCGAAACACTCCAGACAGGCGAAGCTGGGACCCAGGGGGTAACGCGCGCCGCACTCGCGGCAGGACAGACCGACAGCAGGACCAAAGTCGAGCGACATGAAGCGAGGCCTTCCCTCATCTTCGCCCACGGCCACCTTGACCGCGAACCGGAATTGGCACCTAGTCCCGGTCGGCCTCGCCAGGTCGCGAGTCGAAAGCCGGGAGGGTTGCCGGGGCTTCGCAGGGCCGGTCCCTCCACCCCTCTGGATGAGCAATATGAAGTTGTTGAACTGGACTCTACCCGCTCAAGTGGCCGAAACTTCCACCCGTCTCACCATGTGGGACGGTTGGTCTCAGCGATAATCCTCGCCCAGGACGCCCTGCACGTACTTGCGCGCCTGGTGGATGCGGGACTTCGCGGTGCCGAGCGGAATGCCGAGCTGCTCGGCCACCTCGTTGTAGTCGAGCTGGACGATGTCGCGCAGCACCAGCGCCTGCGCCAGGTCGGGCTTGTCGGCCTCCAGCGCCTCCATCGCGTCGAGCAGGTCGAGCCGCGAGCCCGCGATCACGCTGACCCGCCGCACGTCCGGCTTCTGCATGGGCAGCTCGTCCGAGCTCTGCTCGGCCGCCCTGCGCTTGAGCGTCCGGTACGTCGTCCGCGCGCAGTTGGCGGTCACGATGTGCAGCCAGGTGCTGAACCTGGCCCGCCCCTCGAAGCGGCCGATGTTGCGCGCCACGGCCAGCAACGTATCTTGCGAGGCCTCTTCCGCATCCTGGTGATAGGGGAGGATTCGGGCGCAGTGGCGCAGCACGTCAGGCTCGATCCGCGCCAGGAGCTCGCCAAGTGCGCGATGGTCTCCTCCGGCCGCGGAGCGGGCGAGTTCCTCGGTTAGCTCATCAAGCGCCATAGATGGGATCCTATGTTTGTGATCGATGGGAGCCTAGTTGACTTCCTCGCCCCGCCGCACGCGAGATGGCGCGGTCCGCGCGTCAATCCCGCGACTCGTGACCGAGGATGTCCATGAACAGCGTCCTGCTCGCCTCCAACAGAGGCCCGGTCTCCTTCACCGTCTCCGACGACGGCGAGCTGACCATGCGGCGCGGCGGCGGCGGGCTCGTCTCGGGCCTGTCGGGCGTGGCCAAGGACGACGGCGTGCTGTGGGTCTGCGCCGCGCTGTCCGACGGCGACCGCAGCGCCGTGCGCCTGGCCTCCGGCGGCCGCATCGACCAGGCCGGCTACGACACGGGCCCGCTGCGCATGCTCGACATCGCGCCCGCCGTCTTCCACCGCGCCTACAACGCCGTGGCCAACTCCACCCTGTGGTTCGTCAACCACCTGCTCTACGACATCCCCAACACGCCCAACTTCGGCACGCGGTTCGAGCGCGAGTGGGAGTCCTACCGCGACTACAACGGGGCGTTCGCGCTGGCGCTGGCCGAGGAGGCCGGCCACGGCGCCCGCGTGATGGTGCAGGACTACCACCTTACGCTGGCCCCCGCCATGCTCCGCGCCGAGCGGCCCGACCTGCGCATCGCCCACTTCAGCCACACGCCGTGGGCGCCGCCCGAATACTTCTCCCTGCTGCCCGACGAGGTGGCGCGCGAGGTCCTGGAGGGCATCCTGGGGGCCGATCACGCCGGGTTCCTCACCGACAGATGGGCCCAGGCGTTCATGGACTGCTGCGAGCGCCTGCTGGGCGCCGAGGCCGACCGCGTCGGGCGCAGCGTCACCCACGACGGCCGCACGACCCGCATCGGGGTGCAGAGCCTCGGTGTGGACGGCTCGGCGCTGTGGGAGCGGGCCCGCGAGCCCGACGTCGAGTCCCACATGACCGCGCTCAGGGAGCAGGTGGGCGACCGCAGGCTGATCGTCCGCATCGACCGCACCGAGCTGTCGAAGAACATCGTCCGCGGCCTGATCGCCTACCGTGAGTTCCTGGCCGCCCATCCCGAGTGGCACGGCCGGGTCGTCCACCTCGCCTTCGCCTATCCCAGTCGGCACGACCTGCCCGAATACCGCGAATACACCGCTTCGGTGCAGCGCCGTGCCCAGGAGATCGAGGACGAGTACGCCACCGACGACTGGGACCCGCTGATACTCAACGTCAACGACGACTATCCGCGTTCGCTGGCCGCGTACCGGATGGCCGACGTGCTGCTCGTCAACCCCATCCGCGACGGCATGAACCTGGTCGCCAAGGAGGGGCCTGTCCTGTCCGAGCGGTGCGCGCTGGTGCTGTCGCGTGAGGCGGGGGCGGCGGCCGAGCTGGGGCAGCACGCGCTCCTGGTCAACCCGTACGACATCAGCGGCACCGCGGCGGCCCTGCACGACGCGCTGGTCATGCCTGAGGACGAGCGCCGCATGCGCCGCGACAAGCTGCACGCGGCCGCGACCGCCCTGCCGCCGCAGAAGTGGTTCGCCGCCCAGCTCGACGCCCTGACCTGAGCCGGCTCGGGGTTTTCGGCTGAGCCTGCTCCGCCGATTTTCGGCTGAGCCTGCTCGGCCCCCGGTTCCGAGCGGGCTCGGCGCGCTGACCTACCATGAGAGGGCGACGCCCCTCACCGATCAGGAGGCTGCCGGGTGAGCATGGTCTTACCGCCCATCCGGCTGATCAGAGATCGTCCGACCTGGCTCATCTACCTCCAGCTCGGCGCGTTCGCCACCTACATGTACGGCCTGAGCGCCGCCCTGCCGCTGCTCCGCGCCGACCTGCGCGTCCCGGCCACCGTCGCGGGCCTGCACGGCACCGCCATGGCCGTGGGCACGATCGTGGCCGGGCTGCTGCTGCCGGCGCTCACCCGCAGGTTCGGCCGGCGCGCGACCACCTGGATCGGTCTGGCCGGGATGAACGCCGGCCTGCTCGTGATCGTCCCCGCCGACGCCCTGCCCCTGACGATGCTCGGGTACGGCGTCTCCGGCGGGTTCAGCTCGATCATGCTCTACACCGCCATGGCCGCGCTCAGCGACCACCACGGCCCGGCGGGCCCGGCCGCGATCAGCGAGGCCAACGCCGTGGGCGTGGTGGTGGGCATGGCGATGACGTTCTGCCTCAGCGTGGTCGCCCAGAGCACGTTCGGCTGGCGGGCGGCGCTGCTGGTCACGCCGGTCGTGAGCGTGCTGCTGGCCCTGTTCATGAGCCGCGTCTGGCCGCCGTCGCCTCCCGTCCCGCAACAGCCGGCCGAGACCAGTGCGGGTACGGAGGCGGTGGGCAGGCCGGGGTGGGGGTTTCATCTGGCGGGGCTGGTGCTGTTCTGCTGCGTGGCGATGGAGTTCACGTTCAATCTGTGGGCCGCCGACCTGTTCGCCGACCGTACGGGAATCAGCGCGGCCGCGGCGGCCACCGGGCTGACGGCGTTCGTGGGCGGGCTGGCGGCGGGAAGGTTCGCCGGGGCGCAGCTCGCTCTGCGGCTGCCCCCCGTGCCGCTGTTCGTGGGGGCGCTGGCGGTGGCATTCGCGGGCTGGCTGCTGTTCTGGCTGAGCACCCACCCGGCGCTCTCCTACGCCGGGCTGGTGGTCTGCGGGCTCGGCGCCTCGCTGCACTTCCCGCTGGCGCTGTCGGGGCTGATCGCCGGCGCGGGAGGCCGGGCCGACCTGGCCGCTGCGGCCTCGCCGATCTGGGCGGGAGCCGCCATCGCGGCCGGCCCGCTCGCGCTCGGCGCGCTCGCCGACGGCTTCGGCACCTGGAAGGCGTTCCTCCTGGTGCCGGTGCTCATCGGCCTGGCCGTGGCCGGGGTGCTCAGCTCCAGTCGGCGTTCCTGAGCACGTCCGGCAGGCCCGGCGTCCTCCACTGGTCGACGACGAGGATCCTGGTCTTCGGCAGGTACCACTCGCGCTGCGTGTAACGCGACTTCACCTTGCCGTTGACGTACGAGACGCAGGAGGCCCGCCACTCGCGGTAGGCGGCCTTGTGCCCGGGGCCGACCTGGCGCAGGCCCGTGACCCTGGCCGAGCCGAGGGTCTGGCCCCACTTGCCGTTGCTCGGGCACTGCTGCACGTCGGTCGCGGGATAGAACGGCCGCTTCCCGTCGTAGGCGTGGAACAGCTCGTTGCCGTACTTGATGGCCTTGGGACCGAGCACCCAGAAGCTCCGGCAGCCCGGGGTGCCGTAACCGCTGGAGGGCTTGGCGCACTTGCCGGTGACCACGCGGGTCCAGTCGGGGCGGACCCGGTGGACCGCCCATGTGATCGGCAGGTGCAGTGTCAGACCGCCCCTGAGCTTGAGCGGCTGAGTGGTCGCGACGCTGCTCACGTTCGCGGTGGTGACGGTGTACGGGGCGCTGGTGGCGTTCGCGGCGCCGGTGGAGAGGGGTGCGGCGAGGAGGGTGATCGCGGTGAGGGCCGCGACGGCGAGATGACGCTTGGGCATGCCCCGACCCTAGGCAGCGGGACTTGCAGCACAATCACGAACGACTGAACGCCGACCCCAGCTCGCGCAGCAGCGCCACCACGCCCTGCGGCCCGTCCACCACGATGTCGGCCCGTTCGGCCAGCGCGGTCACCTCGGCGGAGCCGCTGCACACGGTCACCCCGGGCAGCCCCGAGGCGCGTACGGCGTCGAACGCGGCCAGATCACCCAGATCGTCACCCACGAACATCACCGACCTCGCGGCCTTCTCGGCCAGGAACAGGCTCAGCGCGTGTCCCTTGTCCATGCCGGGCGGCCGCAGCTCCAGCACCATGCGCCCAGGCTCGATCACCAGGTCGTGCTTCTCGGCCAGCTTGGCCAGCGGCTCGCGCAGCACGGCCAGCGCGCCCTCGGGATCGGGGCTGCGCCTGGTGTGCACGGCCACGGCCCGGCCCTTGTCCTCGATGACGACGCCCTTGAGGTCGAGCGTGCCGAGGAGCAGTTGCAGCTCCGCCTCGGCCCTGGGCACCCCGGGCGGGGGTGGTGGCGCGGAGATCCGCCCGTCCTCCCAGCGTTCGAAGCCATAGTGCCCGAGCACGACCAGCCCCTCCACGTCGGCCAGGCCGGGGCCGAGCTCCAGCGCGGTGGCCGCGGGCCTGCCGGTCACGACGGCCACCGCGAGGACGTGAGCGCCCAGCTCGGCCAGCACGGCCGGCGCTTCGGGGTGGATCACGGCCTGGGCCGGATCGGGCACGATCGGCGACAGTGTGCCGTCGAAGTCGAGCCCGATCACGGCGCCCGCCGGATCACGCAAGATCGCTTCCATTCCAGGGATGTTCTTCACGCGGCTGCCGTACCCAGCCGGTCAGGGGCGCATGCCAAACCTTCTGGCGGCGCGCTCGCGCTGGCGGGTGGACCGAAGCCTGCGCAGCCTCTTGACCAGCATGGGGTCCTGCTCAAGAGCCTCCGGCCGGTCGATCAGCTCGCTGAGCAGCTGGTAGTAGCGCGTGGCGGAGAAACCGAAGCTCTCCTTGATGGCCTGCTCCTTCGCGCCCGCGTAGCGCCACCATTGGCGCTCGAAGGCGAGGAGCTCGATGTCGCGTTCTGAGAGCGGTTGTCGGGACGGTTCCTGGGCAGCATTGTCACCGCTGAGCGGTGCTCCCATGGTGTCCTCCTCGAAAGGGGCGAGTGACGGTCACGTCGCTCGCACGCGGCCCGAGGCCAATCGTAATGTGCCGAGTGCGGCTGTTCACGGCGGATTGAGGGACGTACAGTCACCAAATGTGACCTCAGTCATCACGCTCCTCACGGACTACGGCCTCGAAGACGGTTACGTGGCGGCCTGTCATGGCGTGATCGCCGGCATCGCTCCCGAGGCCCGCGTGATCGACGTGTGCCACCTGATCCCCTCGGGCGACGTACGGCGCGGGGCGGCGGTCCTGGCCCAGACCATCCCCTACCTGCCGCTGGGCATCCACATCGGCGCGGTCGATCCGGGTGCGGGCGGCGCCAGGCGGGCGGTGGCCGTCGAGGCGGGCGGCCGGGTGTTCATCGGCCCCGACAACGGGGTGCTGTCGTGGGCGGTGCACGCCAGCGGCGGCGCGGTGGCGGCGTACGAGATCAGCAACTCCGCGCACTTCCTGCATCCGGTCTCGCCGACCTTCCATGGGCGCGACGTGTTCGCGCCGGTCGCGGGGCGGCTGTTCGGCGGGCTGCCTCCGGCGGCCCTGGGACCCGAGGTGCCGCTGTCCCGGCTGGTCTCGCTGCCCGAGCCGACCTCGCAGCTGCGCGAGGGCTCGGTGGAGGGCGAGGTGGTCTCGGTCGACCGTTACGGCAACACGCAGCTGTCGATCGCGGCCGGCGACCTTCAGGCGCTGGGCGTGCGCGTGGGCGACACGCTGGGGGTGTGGCTGGGGCGGCGGCAGCTCGCGCTTCCCTTCCGTGAGACGTACGCGGCGGTGCCGCCGGGGGAACTGGTGGCGTTCGCGGACTCGGCCGGGCTGATCGCCATCGCGATCAACTGTGGTGACGCGGCCCAGCGGCTGGGGCTCCCGCCTGGGGCACATGTCCGACTTTCGCCCACTCCGTAGGCGGAAAGCCATAGATCGGAATTACTCCGCGTATCGGTCTGTTTACCGAAGCGTCGGAATGACCGAACGCTCTCGTGTCAGAATGCGGAACAGATCGGAGGTCCCTCCCCTCCCGTTCGAGGTTGACATGTTCCACTTGTCCCTTGTGCTGTTGTCCATCATGGCCGCGGTCTGGCCCTCACCGGCCCCGACCGTCTCAGAGCGCTGGCACGCGTGGCCGGTCGCCCGGGTCTTCCCCGACTCGGTGCCCGGCTCCAGCCCTTCGGGGGCGCGGGTCACGTACGTGCTGGCCGGAGTCGCCCCCGAGGCGCCCTGCCGGCGCGCCTTCCAGCCGGCCGCGGTGGGTCCGGGGTGCCGGACGGCGTTACGCGCCACGTACGCGGACAGCACCGGCACCTTCGTCGTCACCGTCGGCATCGCCGTCCTCGACAGCCGGCCGCCCACCCAGGCCCTCGCTCCCGCCACCGATCCGGGAGCCGGCCTCACGGACGGATCCGGTCTCACAGATGAATCCGCAGACGGTCTCACGGACGGGTCCGCAGACGGTTTCACGGCCGGTTTCGCGGCAGGCACAGCGCCCGACCCCGAAGCCGTATTCGTGGCAGGCCCGACAGCCGGTCTCGGGACCGTTTCCGTGGCAGCCCCGACGGCGGGTCTCGGGGCCGTCTTCGCCGATGCCGGGCGGCCCGCCACCGTGCGGCCCGTGGCCTTCCCCGGCGGAGCGGCCGAGGGGTTCGGCGATCGGCAGTACTTCACCGGCGTGGTGGTCGACTCCGACGAGCGTTATGTGGTGGCGACGGCCGCCGGATACGCCGACGGGCGGGCGTACCGACCGGGCGACGGCGCCTTGGTCCGGCTGCGGCACGCGGCGCGGCAACTGGCGACGGTCCTGCACCAGGCACTGACCCGATGAGGCGGCTCATCGTCCCGACGCTGGTGGCCGGCCTGACGGCCGTCATCGCCGTCCCCGGCACCGCCGCCCACGCCACCGACACCACCCGCACCACCTGCACCACGGACAAAGCGGACACGGCAGACGCGGCGTACGCGACCGGCGCCGCCGACGCAGCGGGCGTCACCGACGTGGCGGACGATGTCGGTGATCTGGGGGAGGCTGCGCGGGCCGGGCAGTGGCAGCTCGGCACACTGCGGTTGCCCGAGGCGTGGCGGGTGAGCAAGGGCGCGGGCGTGGTGGTGGCCGTACTGGACACCGGTGTGAACGCGAACCACCCCGACCTGCGCGACGCCGTCATCCAGGGCCCCGACCTGACCGGCACCGGCGACGTGCCCTGGGGCCCGCACGGCACCGCCATGGCCAGCCTGATCGCGGGGCGCGGGCACGGTGACGGCAGCGGGATCATGGGCGTCGCCCCCGCCGCCAAGGTGCTGTCCGTACGGGTGACGCTGGAGAACGGCGACCCGAGGCGCGGCAGGCAGCTCTCCGGCTGGCGTGACGCGCTGGCCAAGGGCATCCGGTACGCGGCCGACCACGGCGCCGACGTCATCAGCATGTCGCTCGGCGGCGGCAGCGGCGCGTGGGAGGGGTACGCGGCGGAGGAGGAGGCCGTCCAGCACGCGATCAGCAAGGGAGCGGTGCTGGTGGCCTCGTCGGGCAACGACGGCGCCGCCGCCAACAGGAAGAACTTCCCCGCCGCCTATCCGGGGGTGATCGCGGTGGGCGCGGTCGACCGGCGGATGAGGGTGGCCCGGTTCTCCAACAAGCAGGACTACGTGTCGGTGGTGGCGCCGGGCACGCAGATCGTCACGGCCGACGCGGGCACCTCGTACGTGGTCGGCGACGGCACCAGCTCGGCCGCCGCCATGGTCGCGGGCATCGCGGCGCTGATCAGGTCGGCGCATCCCGGCATGTCGCCCTACCACGTGCGCCGGGCCATCGAGCTGGGCACCGGGCGGCAGCCGTCGGGCGGCTACAGCCCCGCCTACGGGCACGGCGTGGTCGACGCGCTGCTCGCCCTGCGGATGGCGGACCGGCTGGCGGTGCCGGTCACGGCCCTGGCCGGTCCCGGGCCGTACTTCGGCGACGGGCCCGTGCCGGCCACCAGGGTGCCGGTGGTGGGCGGCATGCTGCTGCTGATGGTGGTGATGTCGGCGCGGGTGGTGCTGCGGCGCAGGACCCGGCGGAGGGATATAACCTAGCAAGCGCTTGTGTGATACTCCGGCTATGACGTACGCGATCGACGGCTGGTTCGCCATCGAGGAAGCGGGCGTCCGCCTGCTGGGCACCCGGTGCCCGGCCTGCGGAGCGGTGTGCTTCCCGCCACGGCACGGCTCGTGCCCCGACCCCCGGTGCGCGGGCACGGAGATGGAGGTGTTCGGGCTGCCGCGGCGCGGACGCGTCTGGTCGTACACGAACGCCTGCTACCCGCCGCCGGCGCCGTACGTGGCCGCGCAGCCGTATGAGCCGGTGACGCTGGCCGCGGTCGAGCTCGACGACGTCGGGATCGTGGTGCTGGGGCAGGTCAAGGGCCTGACCGTGGACGAGCTCACGGTGGGCATGGAACTGGAGCTGACCTCGGGACCGCTGGCCGACGGCCCGCTCGTGTGGATGTGGGGGCGAACGTCATGAGCGTGGTCGTGATGGGCACCGGGATGCACCCGTGGGGCAAGTGGGGCCGCCCCTTCCTCGACTACGGCGTCGCCGCCGCCCGCGAGGCGCTCAAGGACGCCGGCCTGGCTTGGACCGATGTGCAGTTCGTGGTCGGCGCGGACACCATCAGGAACGGCTACCCGGGCTTCGTCTCCGGCGCCTCCTACGCCAAGGCGCTGGGCTGGTCGGGCGCCAGGGTCGCCTCCTGCTACGCGGCCTGCGCGTCGGGGGCCCAGGCGCTGGACATCGCGCGCACCAGGATCCTGGCGGGGCTGTGCGACGTCGCCCTCGTGGTCGGGGCGGACGCGACCCCGAAGGGCTTCTTCAAGCCGGTGGGCGGCGACCGCCCCGACGACCCCGACTGGCTGCGCTTCCGCCTCCTCGGCGCCACGAACCCGGCCTACTTCGCCCTCTACGCCCGCCGCCGGATGGCCGTGCACGGCTCGACGCCGGAGGACTTCGCCGCCGTCAAGGTCAAGAACGCGCTGGCGGGCTCGCTCAACCCGCTGGCCCGCTACCGCGAGCGGGTCACCGCCGAGCAGGTGCTGGCCTCGCCCATGGTGGCCGACCCGCTGCACCTCATGGACATCTGCGCCACCTCGGACGGCGGCGCGGCGGTGGTCCTGGCCTCGGAACGGTACGCCCGCCGCCACGGCGGCACCCGGGTCCGCCTGGCCGCCGTCTCCACGGTCACGCCCACCTTCCCGAACACGGTGCTGGAGCTGCCGGACTTCGCCACGGACTCCCGCGTCACCGACCCCCCGCCCGGCCACCTGCCCTTCAGGGCGGCGATAGCGCACGCGGCCTACGAGGAGGCGGGCCTGGGCCCGCAGGACGTGTCGCTGGCCGAGGTCTACGACCTGTCCACGGCGCTGGAGCTGGACTGGATGGAGGACGTCGGCCTCTGCCCGCCCGGCGAGGCCGACAAGCTGCTCCGCGACGGGCAGACCGCGCTGGGCGGCCGCATCCCGGTCAACCCGTCGGGCGGGCTGGCCTCGTTCGGCGAGGCGATCCCGGCCCAGGCCATCGCCCAGCTCTGCGAGCTGACGGCGCAACTGAGCGGCCGGGCGGGTGCGCGCCAGGTGGAGAACGCCCGCGTGGGCCTGGCCGCCAACCAGGGCCTGTTCGGCCACGGCTCAGCGATCATCGCCACCCGCTGAGCCGGGCCCCCGGACCCAGAAAGCAGGTCAGGCTTTGGACCACGTCACGGGGCCCACAGAGCGCCGTGACGGCGCTCTGCCACTGACGGGTTCAGCCAGCGTCTCCCTGGAGGGCCATCAGCCACGTGCGGCGTCTGGGGCTACCCGGCACCGCCGTAACAGATGGGCCCTCCAGAAAGACGGCAAGAAATCACCCCACATGCACCACATCATGGGTTTCGGCGAAATGGCAGGCGCTTTCGTGCGCCGTGCCCGGCCGGATCTGCAGCAGCGGCTCCTCCTCGGCGCAGATCTCCTGCGCCTTCCAGCACCGCGTCCGGAACCGGCACCCGCTCGGCGGGTTGGCCGGCGACGGCGGGTCGCCCTGGAGGATGATCCGCTCCCGCTGCTCCCGGCCCTCGGGGTCGGGCACCGGCACCGCCGACAGCAGCGCCTGCGTGTACGGATGCGCGGGCCGGTCGTAGATCTCCGTGTCCTTGCCGAGCTCCACGAACTTGCCCAGGTACATCACCCCGACCCGGTCGGAGATGTGGCGCACCACCGACAGGTCGTGGGCGATGAAGATGTAGGCCAGGTTGAACTCGTTCTGCAGCCGTTCGAGCAGGTTGATGACCTGCGCCTGGATCGACACGTCGAGCGCGGAGACCGGCTCGTCGCAGACGATGATCTCCGGCTGGAGCGCCAGCCCACGGGCGATGCCGATGCGCTGCCGCTGTCCGCCGGAGAACTGGTGCGGGTAGCGGTTGATGTGGTCGGGGTTGAGTCCGACCACCTCCAGCAGCTCCTGCACCTTCGTGCGCCGGTCGCCCTTGGGGGCGACCTCCGTGTGGATCTCGTACGGCTCGCCGATGATGTCGCCGACGGTCATCCGGGGGTTCAGCGAGGTGTACGGGTCCTGCATCACCATCTGGATGTTGCGCCGCATGCGCTTGAGCTCGCCGCCCCTGGCCTTGGCGATGTCCCGGCCGTTGATCTTGACCGAGCCCGAGGTGGGCCGCTCCAGCGCCATCAGCACCTTGGCGAGGGTGGACTTGCCGCAGCCCGACTCGCCCACGATGCCCAGCGTCTCGCCCCTGTTCAGGTCGAACGAGACGCCGTCGACGGCCTTGATCGCGCCGATCTGCTTCTTGAAGAGGATGCCCTGCGTCAGCGGGAAGTGCTTGACCAGGTCGCGCACCTCAAGGATGCGCTCACTGTCGCTCGCCATCGAGGACCTCCCTCCAGTAGTGGCAGGCGCTGCTGCGCACGCCGCTGATCTCGTAGAGCGGGGGGGCTTCGGTCACGCAGTTGTCCTGCCGGTACGGGCACCGCGGGTTGAACGAGCAGCCCGGCGGCAGGTCCAGCAGGTTGGGCGGCAGGCCCTTGATCGCGTACAGTTCCTGGCCCTTGAGGTCGACCCTGGGGATCGAGTCCAGCAGGCCCTTCGTGTACGGGTGCGCGGGCGACTTGTAGATGTCGTACACGGGGGCGTTCTCCACGATGCGCCCCGCGTACATGACCGCGATCTTGTCGGCCACGTCGGCCACGACGCCGAGGTCGTGGGTGATGAGGATCAGGCCCATCTGGCTCTCGCGCTGCAGCTCGGCCAGCAGTTCCATGATCTGCGCCTGGACGGTCACGTCCAGCGCCGTGGTCGGCTCGTCCGCGATCAGCACCTCGGGGTCCAGCGCGATCGACATGGCGATCATGATGCGCTGGCGCATGCCCCCGGAGAACTGGTGCGGGTAGTCGTGCACGCGCTGCTTGGCGGCCGGGATGCGGACCCGGTCCATCAGCTCGACGGCCTTCTTCATGCCGTCGGCCTTGGACATGCCCCGGTGCACCCGGAACATCTCGCTGATCTGCCAGCCCACGGTGAAGACCGGGTTGAGGGCGGAGAGCGCGTCCTGGAAGATCATCGCGATCCGCTGCCCGCGCACCTGCGTGCGGGCGTCCTCCGACAGTTTGAGCAGGTCGGTGCCCCTGAAGCGGATCTCCCCCTTGGGGATGACCGCCGGTGGCATGTCGAGAATGCCCATGATGGCCTGAGCCGTCACGGACTTGCCCGACCCCGACTCGCCCAGCACGGCGAGAGTCTCGCCCGCGCCGACCGTGTAGCTCACGCCGTTGACCGCGCGCACGACGCCCGCGCGGGTGTGGAACTCCACGTGCAGGTTGTCGACGGCGAGCAGCGGCCCGTCGCCCGGCCCTCCCTCGGCGGGCAACGCGTCCGGAGTCGTCTTCGTCACTTTGATCCTCCCTCCTACCTGAGCTTCGGATCGAGCGCGTCGCGCACGGCGTCGCCCATCATGATGAACGCCAGCACGGTGACGCACAGGAACACGGCCGGGAAGATCAGCGGCAGCGGCGCCTCCAGGAACCTGTTGCGCGCGTCGGCGATCATCAGGCCCCAGGAGATGTCCGGCGACTGCACGCCGACGCCCAGGAAGGACAGCGCGGCCTCGGCCGCGATGAATCCGCCCAGGTTGATCGTGGCCACGACGATGACCGGAGCCACCGAGTTGGGCAGCAGGTGACGGAACATGATCCGGCCCGCTCCCGCGCCCAGTGCCCTGGCCGCGACCACGAAGTCCTGGCTCTTCGCCGTGATCACGGCCGCCCGCATGATGCGGTACGTCATCGGCCAGCCCAGCACCGCCAGCGCGATGATGACCAGCATGATGCTGTTGGCCCGGCCGCGGAACGTGGCCGCGATCAGCAGGGCGCCCAGGATCGGGGGGATGGCGAAGAAGATCTCGGTGAGCCGCGAGGAGACCGTGTCGACCACGCCGCTCTTGTAGCCGGCGATGATGCCGAGCAGCCCGCCCACGAGCGTGGTGATGATCGTGGTCAGCACGCCGATCACGATGGAGTTGCGGGCCCCGTAGATCGTCCTGGAGTAGACGTCGCAGCCGAGGCTGTCCCGTCCGAACAGGTGGCCCGCGCTGGGCGTCTGCCGCGCCGTGGACAGGTCGCACGTCCTGGCGTTGAACGGGTCGACCGAGGTGAACAGCTGCGGCCAGAACGACATGACCAGCAGGATCAGGATGATGATCACCGACAGGATGAACATCGGCCGGCGCCTGAGGTCGTACCAGGCGTCGGTCCACAGGCTCGCGGGCTTGCCGCCCTTGGCCTGCTTGTGCTTTCCCTGGCGTGGCGGCGCGGGGGCGGTCACCGTGTCCGAGACCATGGTCTGCGTCTCCGGGAGTCCCGGCCCGACCGGCGGGGTTGGGTCACTCATAGCGGATCCTCGGGTCTAGCACGGCGTACAACAAGTCGACGACCAGGTTGGCCAGGATGTAGACCAGCACCAGTACGGTGACGATACCGACGACGACGGGTTGTTCGCGCAGGTACACCGACGTGAAGAGCTGGTTCCCGATCCCCTGGAGATTGAAGATCGTCTCGGTGATGACCGCGCCGCCCATCAGGTTGCCGAGGTCGGCTCCCAGATAGGTGACCAGCGGGATCAGCGCGTTGCGCAGCCCGTGCCTGCCGATGACCCGGCGTCTGGACAGGCCCTTGGCCGTGGCCGTGCGGATGTAGTCCGCCCTCAGCGTCTCCGCCAGGCTCGTCCTGGTGAGCCTGGTCAGGTACGCGATGGACGTCCCCGCGAGCACGAAGCCGGGCAGCAGGTAGCTGCGCCAGCCCGCGAACGTGCCCGCCACGGGGAAGATGTCCGCTCCGGTCCACTGCTTGAGTTTGACACCCAGCAGGAGCTGCAGCACGAAACCGGTCACCAGCGTGGGCACCGAGATCAGCAGCAGCGTGGAGGCGAGGATCATGGTGTCGGTGGCCTTGCCGCGGCGCAGCGCCGCCCACAGGCCCAGGCCGACGCCGATGACGGCCTCCATGACCAGCGCGGTCAGCGCGAGGTTCAGCGTGATCTGGAACTTGCCGGCCATGATCTGGGACACCGGGATGTCGGCGAAGTTCACGCCGAAGTCACCACGGAAGAGAACGCCGCTGATGTAGTACCAGTACTGCAGCAGCAGCGGATCGTTGAGATGGTACTGCTCGCGCAGCACCTCGGCGATCGCGGCGTCCGGACGCTTGTCCCCGAACAGTGCCGCGATGGGGTCTCCGGGCAGTGCGAAGACGATGCAGAAGATAAGTAGCGTGGCGCCGAGCAGGACGGGTATCGCCTGGATCAGTCGCCTAATGACATATCGGCCCATTCAAGCCCTCCGGTACACACTTGGAGGCAGCCCCCAGAGTCCGTGGTTTACCCGGCTCGAGTGGCTGCCTCCAAGCTCAGCCATCCGACGGGTGGACGGCGGGAGCCGCCGCCCACCCCGCGAATGACGTCAAGCCTTCTCTACGTCGGCCCAGTTGATCTGGTTGAGCAGGTTGAGCTTGACGTTCTTGACCTTCGTCGAGTGCCCGAAGTTGCTCCGGTAGAAGTAGACCGGGATGTAGGGGAGGTCCTTGAGCAGGATGTCATCGGCCTGCTGGTAGAACTTCAGCCCTTCGGCCGCGTCGGTGGCCTGGTCGCCCTTGGCCACCAGGTCGTCGAAGTCCTTGTTGGAGTAACCGCCGTAGTTGGAGCCGGTGCCGATGGCGCCGGTGCCGAAGATCGGGGTCAGGTAGTTCTCGGCCGCCGGGTAGTCGATCGCCCAGCCCATCCGGAACAGGCCCTTGTACTCCTTGGCGTC
Source organism: Nonomuraea maheshkhaliensis (assembly GCF_039529435.1). Classification (NCBI taxonomy): domain Bacteria; kingdom Bacillati; phylum Actinomycetota; class Actinomycetes; order Streptosporangiales; family Streptosporangiaceae; genus Nonomuraea; species Nonomuraea maheshkhaliensis. The sequence goes on along the minus strand of NZ_BAAAMU010000072.1, from coordinate 19,906 downwards.
CAGGGCGTCCAGGATGCCCTGGAACTTCTCGAACGGCTTCGGAGTGACCTCGATGCCCAGGTTGGCGCGCAGGTTGTTGGCGACGGCCTCGATCCACTCCTTGTGGCCGCCGTCGTTGTTGTAGCCGAGCTCGATGGTCTTCGGACCGCCGGCGGCCTCGTACAGCTTCTTGGCCTCGGCCGGGTTGTACGTGCACGCCTCGCACGCGCCCTGGCGGTAGCCGGGGATGGCCGGGTTGATGAAGTCGTCGGCGGGCGAACGGGTGCCGGAGAAGACCGTGTCGGTGATCGTCTTCCGGTCGATCGCCATCGAGATGGCCTTGCGGACGTCGACGTTCTCGAAGTCCTTGTTGTACTTCAGCGGGGTGCCGATGTAGCCGATCGACGCGTCGGGCTCGTCGAAGTAGCGGTCACCGAGCACCTGCTTGGCCGTCGAGATGGCCGTGGCCGGCAGGGAGTCGTGGATGTCGAGGTTCTCGGCCTGGAGGTCGTTCCAGGCGGTCTCCGAGCTGGTGTAGACCTTGAACTGGAGCTTGGTCCAGCCCGTGGGCTTCTTCCCGGGGAACTTGTCGTAGACCGACAGCTCGATGGTCGGGTCGGTGCCCTTCTTGTAGGGCTTGTCCAGCTTGAACAGACCCTGGCCGATCGGCTGCTCGCCGTAGGCCTGGGTCACCTTGCCATCGGGGCCGATGGCCGACTTGGGCATGGGGTAGAAGGCGGTGTAGCCCAGCATCGTCTTGAACTGGGAGAACGGCGCCGTGAGGGTGACCTCGAGCGTGGTGTCGTCGACGACCTTGAGACCCTTCATCTCCTTGGCCGCCGGCGTCTTGCCCTCACCCGGGTGCACGTCCTCGTAACCGGCGACGCGACCGAAGAAGTAGGACGAGCTCATGGCGTTGTCCTGGAGGGCGGCGAAGTTCCACGCGCGCGCGTAGTCCGCGGCGGTGACCGGCGTGCCGTCGTGCCACGTGTAGCCGGACTTCAGCTTGATCGTCCAGACCTTGCTGTCCGTCGTGGTGATCGACTCGGCGGCCTCTTCGACCGGCTGCTTGTTCTCGTCGTAACGCACAAGCGGCGAGAACACGGCGGCGAGGACCTCAGAGCCCTCGGTCTCGGTCGTGTTCTGGGGGTTCAGGAGCTCCTGGGGCTCACCGATCTCCATGCGGACCGGCGTCTCCCCGCCGCCCGCGGCAGTGCCGCCGCTGTCCGAGGCACCGCCGCCACACGCGGCAACCGCGAGGGCGAGCAGCGCGGTACCGGCGACGATCCGTGCGCCCTTAGTAACACGCATGGTGAAAGAATTCCTCCCTCTACAGGTGGGCGCCAAGCGCTGAGCTGCGGTGATCCGGAGCAGCCTGACGGGGGGTTCCTGGTATCCCCCCGGATTTGGCTGACATGGTCAAACCAGCCGACGCCCTGCCAGTCGATCGCGACTATCCCTTACTACTTGCCACCAGGGAGTCTCTGGCGCATTGCAGTTCGGTCACACGTGTGCCTATCCACCGTCACGGGCATTCCGCCCAAAGACGTACAAACAGCGCAAACAACCATAGAGGGTAGAGCCCGGACGTGAACAGTCGATGAAAAATACCCCCTACATGACAGTGGTCGCGCCCTTGCCACCACACCCCGGTTCACTGGGCTACGGTTGAGCAGGTCTTGACGACGCCTTGGAACCCGGCGTCGGCAAGCTCCGTCCAACAGACTGTCGCCGACCCGCGCGACAGGCACCCCACCGACCGGGATCCAATAGAGTCCTTGCCATGAGCCAGCCGGAATCCGCTGTAGCGGACGCCCAGGCGGGCGGCCGAAGCGGGCAGGAGCCGCTGGCCAAGCTCGCCAAGAGATACGGGCTTCGTCGTGCCATCGCACGGCCGAGGTTTCCTGTCTACCTGCGCCAGCTGTGGCAGCGGCGTCATTTCATCCTGACGTACGCGACCTCACGCAACGTCACGAAATACTCCAACTCCGCGCTGGGCCAGCTGTGGCAGGTGCTGACGCCCCTGCTCAACGCCGCCATCTACTTCCTGATGTTCGGCCTCATCCTGGGCGGCAACAAGAACATCGACAACTACCCGGCCTTCCTGCTGACCGGGATGTTCATCTTCACCTTCACGCAGCGCACGGTCACCGCGGGCGCGAAGTCGATCTCCGGCAACCTGTCCATGATCAGGGCGCTGCACTTCCCCAGGGCGTCGCTGCCGCTGGCCTACACGATCCAGGAGCTGCAGCAACTGGCCATCTCCATGGGCGTGCTGCTCACGCTCGTGGTCGCCACCCAGGAATGGCCCACGTGGTTCTGGCTCATGATCCCCGTGGTGCTGCTGCTGCAGACGATGTTCAACATCGGCGCCGGCCTGGTGGTCGCCCGGCTCGGCGCCACGATGCGCGACCTCAACCAGTTGTTGCCGTTCATCACCCGCACGTGGCTCTACGCCTCGGGCGTCTTCTTCTCGATCCAGGACAAGGTCGTCGACGCCGCGCAGCTGCCCCAGTGGGTGGCCAACGTGATGTATCTCAACCCGGCGGCCTCCTTCATCGAGTGGATGCGCGAGATCCTCATCGCCTCCCACAACCCGCAGTACGGTCACCACCCGCCCCCGATGGTGTGGATGTCTTGCGTATTCTGGGCGGTGTTCGCACTCGGCTTCGGCTTCTGGTTCTTCTGGCGGTCCGAGGAGAGGTACGGGCGTGGCTGAACTGACCAAGGAGCTGTCACAGGTGAAGGGCGACAAGCCCGCCGTCCCCGGCAAGGATGTGAGAGTGCATCCCAACCCGGAGCCTCCGGGCAAGCGGCCCCTCGACGTACCCACGGGCACTCCCACCGTCATCGTCGACGACCTCCACATCGTCTACCGCGTCTACGGCGCCGCCTCGGACAACGAGAAGGGCAACGCGGTCAACGCCCTCACGCGCATCCTGAAGCGCCAGGGGCGGCCGCAGATGAAAGAGGTCCACGCGGTCAAGGGCGTGACCTTCGTGGCCTATCACGGCGACGCCATCGGCATCGTGGGCCGCAACGGCTCGGGCAAGTCCACGCTGCTGCGCGCCATCGCGGGCCTGCTGCCGCCGCACGAGGGCGCCGTCTACACCGACGGCCAGCCCTCGCTGCTCGGCGTCAACGCGGCCCTCATGCGCGAGCTGACCGGGGAGCGCAACATCGTCCTCGGCTGTTACGCCATGGGCATGACGCCCGCCGAGGTCAGGGAGAAATACCAGGAGATCGTCGACTTCTCCGGCATCGACGAGTTCGTCCAGCTGCCCATGTCGACCTACTCCTCCGGCATGGGCGCGCGGCTCCGCTTCGCCATCTCCTCGGCCAAGACCCACGACGTCCTGCTCATCGACGAGGCCCTGGCCACCGGCGACCGCGAGTTCCGCAAGAAGAGCGAGGAACGCATCCGCCAGATCCGCGAGTCGGCCGGCACCGTCTTCCTCGTCGCCCACGACCTGCGCGTCATCGAAGAGACCTGCAACCGGGTCATCTGGCTGCACAAGGGCAAGATCAAAATGGACGGCGACCCGAAAGAGGTCATCGCCGCCTACAACAAGGGCTGATCGATCATCTGATCACGTGCTGCTCGCCGCCGCGGCGCCGGTCGCTGCTGCGCCGCTGATCGTTGCCACGTCGCTGGTCGCTGCTTTGAGCTGCGCCGCCCTGATCGGCGGCGCTTCAAGCCCCAACCCCTCCATCCTTTACGGCACCGCCACGGCAGGCCACCCGCCGCACTCCGGCTGAGGGCCCTCCAGGAAACGCCCGCTGAACCCTTCAGTGGCGCGCCACCGTTACGCGAGCCCACGTTCCCCTCCTCCGTGGCCAGGATTTCGATCTCGTGTGCGAAACTCCCGCGACCCACGGGACAAAAGACTGACACCGAGCCTGCCGTTCCGATAGAATTCGAACGTCAATTCGATCCTAGGAACGGTGATGGAGTGGGGGCTCGCGATGGCAGAGCTTTCGGCCGCGATTGACCACCTGGCCACCGAGGACGTGTCCGAGATCCCGAGAATGCAGCTCGCCGAGCAGCTTCTCGAGCTGCACTGGCAGATGGCCCGCCTGCAGGCCCAGATAGCCCGCCGCACAGGCGTCCGCCTCCCCTGACCGCCCGAGCCCGCCTTCAGACCTGCCGCGCCCGCGTTCAGAGCCACCACAACGCCCGAAGACCGCCCCGGCCACCCCGGGGGCTGGCCGACCACCACTCACGCCTTCCAGAGCCACCACAGCCTCCCCGAACCCACACCCGAGTCGGCGATACGACAGGCTGCGCGGGGGCCAGGGGTTTTGCGCCTCAGAGGGTCAAGTGGGCGCGCGTATCGGCGGCCGGCCACGTGGCGGTCAGCGGGCGTATTCCTGGAGGCCACCGGCCACGTGCGGCGGGTAGCGGTCAGCTCGGCTCCGCCGTAAAAGAGAGAAAGGCCACTCCACGCCGGTGGGGAGAAGCCGGTGGGGAGAAGCCGGTGGGGAGAAGCCGGTGGGGAGAAGCCGACGGAGAGACCCCCCGGACATGGAAATCGCCGCCAACCACAAAGGGTTGGCGGGGGGGTGGGGCGGCGCCGCTGCCCTGCAGTAGCGGCGCCCGCGCCCTGGCCGTGGGCGCGTCCGCCCAGGCCCGTGGTGAGGCGGCCCGCGACTGCGGGAGCCTCGCAACCGTCGCGCGTCAGTGTCCCGGGCGCCCGGCACCTCTCTGGGAGCCCGGCGACCTGCCGCGTCAGTGTGGCAGCATCCCGATGCGGGACCCGCCGTCATGGAACAGCTGGGGCACGTGAGCGGGCCGCCAGGTCGCCGGCGGGTCCGGTGCCCGGGCGTCGGCACCTAGGACGCCCGCGAACCGTACTGCCGGCACCGGGCCGGCCTCGCTCATCAGTGCCTCCGTCGCGGTCCTAGTCGCGAACCCAGCGGTCCCGCACCGAGCTCGTCAGCGCGTCGGTGGTCCAGCCGAGGGCAGTGATGACGTCGCTGTAGGAGCCGGCGGCCCTGGTCCCGCGGGCCTGGGCGAAGCTCGCGCCCTCCTCGACGAGCGGGGCGAGGTCGTCCATGGCGGCGGCCTGGGAGGTCGCGGGCAGCGCCTCGACGACCGGCGCCATCTCGCCGGGCGCGACGTGCCCGATCATCGGGGCCAGCCCGCCGCTCGCGGCGTTCGGCAGGGCGCGCTGGGCGGCCTGGCCGACACCGCCGAGGACGAGGTCGGCCGACAGGGACTGGAAGCCCTTGGCGGTGCCGGCCATGACGTTGCCGCTGTCGGAGGCCGGCAGCAGGCTGGTGGTGTGCAGCTGGGTCACCGCGCCCCCCGTGGGCGACCCGAGCAGGCCGTTGATCGCGCTCTGCGTGGACGTGCCGGTGGTCGCGGCCTCGCCGCGCCCCTGCTTGCCCGCCTTGACCGAGGGCGTCGCCGGCTGCGCCATGCGGGCCGCGCCCGACAGGACGGGCAGCGAGCCGGTGAGGCTGCTGCCGGTGGTGAGCGGGAAACCGCCGACGATGGGCGACAGCTCGGGCAGCGGGCCACCGTCCTGGGTGACGTCCTCGAAGCCGTTCGCCGAGATGCCCTGCTCCGCCTGGTTCTCGGCGGCGGCGTCGAGCTCCGCCTCGGTCATCTGCGAGGCCGGCTTGGCGGCGGACTTGGCCTTGAGGCCATCCAGCAGGCCGCCCAGCAGACCCTTGCCGGCCAGGCCGCTCAGGAGGCCGCCCAGCGGGCTGCCGGCTGCGGCGGTGCCCGCCCCCTGGCTGTCGATGGGAGCGTACCTGGCGATGCTGTATTGAACTTCGGCCTGCGCGGGCACGGCCATCGCCGCCGCGGCCAGACCGAATGCTGTGACGGCCATGGCCGTCTTGACTACTCGATTCATGATTGCCTTCCCGGCTCGTGATCGATCGCTCTCGAATGCGGTGGAAATGCGAATCGATAACCCCCGTATGCCGTGGCGTGCGCGCTATGGGCACCACACGAAGCGTGCCGCTACGGCTGAGCTACGCCAGCAGTTCTATCACTCGCATTGATCGGCCGCAGGCGCATGAATCCCCATGTAGGAGGGGTTTGCAGGCCGGTTACCGAGTAAAGGGGGAGCGTTGAGCGGAGAGACAAAACGGGAAATAGGAGGGCCTTGTTTCGATATTGTGCGCACGCGCGTGAACGCGCGCGTGCGCACGGAGGAGACCCCCTGCCGGCCCGCGAACAAAGGGTCGCGAAAAAAGTCGCGGGCCGGTGGTGCGATTCTTTCCGGTCTCTTTCCGGTCGCGGTGGACGCGCGCGACCGGTCAGGCGGGAAGCAGGGCTTCGGCCGGCTCGAACGGAAAACGGTCGGCGAAGGCCGGGCGCAGATCCGTCAGCCAGACCGCGGACGGGTCGTAGCGCGCGAAGAACGGCCGGCCCACCAGCGACGGGTCGCGGGCCTGGATGAAGTGGAGCATGAAGACCTGCTCCCCCGCGATCTCCGTGACGCCGTCGACGCACACCTTGCCCGGTGTGGCCGACATCGAGGGCCCGCGCACCGTGCGGCACAGCCCCGAGACGGACGAGTAGGCGTCCCTGAAGATCTCGTACGCCCGCGCCAGCGGCACCGCGAAGTAGTCCTGCGGCCCGGTGTCGCGCTCGACGAACATGTAGTAGGGGATCATCCCCATCCGGTGCTGCCGCCGCCACATGTGCGACCACAGGGCCGGATCGTCGTTGATCGACCTGATCAGCGGCGCCTGGGTCCTGATCGTGGCCCCGCTGCCGATGATGCGCTTGACCGCCGACTCGACCAGCGGCGACTCCAGCTCGCGCGGGTGGGAGAAGTGGGCCATGAACGCGAGGTTCTTGCCCGCCCGCACCACCTCCTCGAACAGGCCCAGCGTGGCGTCGGCGTCGGGGTCGGTGGTGAACCGCTGCGGCCAGTAGGCCAGCGCCTTGGTGCCGATCCTGATGGATTCGAGCTGCTCCAGTTCGAGCAGCGGCTCCATGTAGCGCCTGATCACGGGCTCACCCATGATCATCGCGTCGCCGCCGGTGATGAGCACGCTGGTGACCTCGGGATGGCGGCGAATGTAGCCGACCATCTGGTCGATGTCGTCGGAGGCGAACTTCAGGTCCGCGTCTCCGACGAACTGCGCCCACCTGAAGCAGTAGGTGCAGTAGGCGTGACAGGTCTGCCCCTGCTTGGGGAAGATCAGCACGGTCTCCGGATATTTGTGCTGCAGCCCGAGGACGAGTTCGTCGCCGATCCTCGGGACGTTGAGTTCCTTCTGACCCGCGGGATGCGGGTTGAGCTGGGCGCGTACGCGGTTGGCCTCGGCCTGGATCTCGGAGTTGGGGGCCTCGGCCTTCAGCAGGTCGGCCAGCCTGGCCACGTCTTCCGCGGGAAGCATGTCCGCCTGCGGGAAGACCAGCCGGTATATGGGGTCGTCGGTCGCGGCAGACCAATCTATGAGTTCATCGACGACATAGGCGTTCGTCCGGAAGGGCAGCACCGTGGCGACCGCGCGGACCTTGAGCCGCTCGTCGTCAGCCAGCCCCGCACGCCGCAGGAGCTCGTCAAGGTGCTTGGACGTGTACGCCTTGAAGCGTCGCGTGCCTGCCTGGTTCAAGATCACTAGGCCTTTCCCATCTTTTTTGTTCGATCGGGTGTAAACCTCACGACCCTGTCGCGCGTCTACGGTCCTTAATACCCGGACGCGCTCAGCGGCGTCACCGGTTCCGCTGGGCTCCAAGTTTTCCTTGAGGTTCGGGACACTCGCGACATATCGCGATCGGGCATAGACTCCTATACCGTGACCGACCATCCGCAGCTTCGCGCCTCAGACGCCGACCGCGACCGCGTGGCCGCGGTGCTCGGCGAGGCGCTCGCCACAGGAAGACTGACCAGCGTCGAGCACGCCGACCGCCTCGACGTGGCCTACACGGCCAAGACCGTCGGCGAGCTCGTCCCCCTCACCCGGGACCTGCCCGAGGTGTCCGCCTCCAGTCCACCCGCCGGCGTCGAACGGCAGGTCATCGACTCGAAATTCAGCAAGATGGTGCGCAAGGGCCACTGGGTGGCCTCCAGGCACCTCAAGCTGTCGGCCAGGTTCGGCGCGCTCGTCATCGACCTGTCGGAGGCCGTGCTGCCGGGCCGCGAGATCACCGTCGAGACCGACGCGCGGTTCAGCAAGGTGATCGTGCGCGTGCCCGACAACGCCAACGTGATCGACGAAGGCAGCTCGCTCTTCGGCAAGCGCAACGTGACGGGCGGCTCCCAGGGCGACGGGCCGCTGATCCGGGTGACCGGGTCGTCGAAGTTCTCCAAGGTCATCGTCACCCGCGGCAAGGACGACTGGAACCTCCACTAGAGGACCGGCGCCATGCCCTGGACGAGGCCCCCGCCGGCCTGGACGGCCCCGGACATGACTGGAACGTGCCCTCCAGGGAACCAACAGGGCCTACCCGCCGGTTAACCTGGCACCTGCCTCGCCTGCGATGCGGACATACCGAGCCCGCGTACCGGCCAAGCCGTGACGGCGGGCTCGATGCCGTACGAGGTGATCAGTGTCCGACAGCAGGCCCATCGCGCTCGACGCCATGGGCGGCGACCACGCACCCCACGAGATCGTGGCGGGCGCGGTGCACGCCGTGCGCGAACGCGGCCTGGCCGTCGTCCTCGTCGGCTCCCCCCGCGTGCTCTACGAGGCGCTCGCCGACCACGACGCCACCAAAGAGGTCCCGATCGTCCGGGCCGAAGAGGCCCTTTCCATGGACGAAGGCGCGCTGGCCAGCCTGCGCCGCCCCCGTTCCAGCATCGCCGTCGCCTGCCACCTCGTCCGACGCGGCGACGCCGCCGCGGTCGTGTCCGCCGGATCGACCGCGGGCATCGTGGCCACCGGCAAGCTCCGGCTCAAGGGCCAGCAGGGCGTGCTCAGACCGGCCATCGCCGTCGCGCTGCCCACGCTGCCCACCCCCACCGTGCTCCTGGACGCCGGCGCCAACGCCGAGGTCAAACCGGAGATGCTGGTGCAGTTCGCCCACCTCGGCGCCACCTACGCCGAACTCGCCCACGGCGTCCAGGACCCCAAGGTGGGCCTGCTCACCATCGGCAGCGAGGCGGAGAAGGGCAACAAACTCGTCAAACGCGCCCACGAGCTGCTGCAGACCTCCCCCGGCATCCAGTTCGCCGGCAACGTCGAGGGCCACGACCTGCTCACCGGCAAGGTCGACGTGATCACCACCGACGGCTTCACCGGCAACGTGGCGCTCAAGACGATGGAGGGCGCGGTCCGCTACGCGTTCACCGAGCTCAGGGAGAGCATCGGCGACAGCAGGATGGCCCGGCTCGGCGCCGCCATGCAGCGCTCCCGCATCCGTGACCTGCGCCGCCGCCTCGACGCCGAGGAGCACGGAGGAGCCGTCCTGCTCGGACTCAACGGCACCGTCGTCATCGCCCACGGCGCCTCCAGGGCCCAGGGCATCAGCGCGGCCTGCCGCCTGGCCGCCGACCTGGCATCGGCCGGCGTGGTGCCGGCCATCGGCGAGAAGGCCGCCTCCCAAAGTCGCTCCCACAGGTTGTGGTGAAGGCTTAGGGTGTGAGTCCGATCCACAGAAACGGGGGGTTATGTGGACGGGCTCACCTTGACCGCGCCCGGGCTGACGTCCGCCCAGGTGGCGGGGGCGAAGGCCAACCAGGTGCCACGCCGGTCGAGCAGGTCGCTGAGCGCGATTCTCAGAGCGAACGTCTTCACCCTGTTCAACCTCGTCATCGGCGTCCTGTGGGCCCTCATCCTGATCTTCGGCGAGTGGCAGGACGGCGCGTTCGGGCTGGTCATGGTGGCCAACGCGCTGATCGGCATCGTCCAGGAGCTGCGCGCGAAACGTACGCTCGACAAGCTCGCGGTGATCAACGAGGCTCCCGTACGCGTGCGCCGCGACGGCGCGGAACGCGAGGTCAGCCCCCGCGACGTGGTGCTGGGCGACCTCATCCTGCTCGGCCCCGGCGACCGGCTGCTGGTCGACGGCGAGGTCGTCCACTCCGAGGGGCTGGAGGTGGACGAGTCGCTGCTCACCGGCGAGGCCGACCCCGTGCACAAACAGCCCGGCGAGGAGGTGCTGTCGGGCAGCTTCGCGGTCGCGGGCTCCGGGGCGTTCGTCGCCACCAGGGTCGGCGCCGACGCGTACGCCGTGCGCCTGGCCGAGGAGGCCAGCCGCTTCCACCTCGCCCACTCCGAGCTGCGGGCCGGCGTCGCGAACTTCATCAAGTACATCACCTGGCTGGTCATCCCCATCGGCGCGCTGCTGATCTACAGCCAGCTGCACAACTCGGCCGACCTCGGCACCGCCATCACCGGCGCGGTCGCGGGCATCGTCACCATGATCCCCGAGGGCCTGGTGCTGACGACCTCCCTCGCCTTCGCGGTCGGCGTCGTCCGCCTGGGCCGGCGCAAGTGCCTGGTCCAGGAGCTGCCCGCGATCGAGGGCCTGGCCAGGGTGGACGTGCTCTGCCTGGACAAGACCGGCACCCTCACCACGGCCGGCATGGACCTCGACCAGGTCCTCCCCGTCCGGCCCGACGAGCCGGCCCGCACCGTCCTGGCCCAGCCCGGCGGGCCGGCACCCGCCACCCGAGTCCAGCCCGACGGCCCCTTGGTCGATCCCGCACCCGCCGCCCTGGCCCAGCCAGACGGTCAGCCGATCGACGCCGCGCTCGCCGCGCTCGCCCATCTCGACAGCCGGCCGAACGCCACCGCCGAGGCCATCAGGGCCGGCTACCCTGCCGTCACCGCCGGCGGCTGGAAGGCCGGCGAGACCGTGCCGTTCTCCTCGGCGCGCAAGTGGAGCGGGGCCGACTTCGGCGAGCACGGCGTCTGGGTGCTGGGCGCGCCCGACGTGCTGCTCCAGGGCGGCGACTGCTACGACAGGGCCGCCGAGTTGGCCGCCACCGGCACCCGCGTCCTCGTGCTGTGCCGCGCCACCGGCCTGGCCGCCCTCACGGACGCCCCCGCCACCCCCGCCGCCCTGCTCCCCGTGGCGCTCGTCACGTTCAAGCAGCGCATCAGGCCGGACGCCCGCGACACCCTGCGCTACTTCGCCAAACAGGGCGTCAACCTCAAGATCATATCCGGCGACAACACTCAGGCGGTGTCGGCCATCGCGACCGGCCTCGGCATCCCCGGCGCCGACCGCGCCATCGACGCCAGGACGCTCCCGCACGACGACCCGGACAAACTCGGCGAACTACTCGACAACCACACCGTCTTCGGCCGGGTCACCCCGCGCCAGAAGCGGGAGTTCGTGACCGCGCTGCAGTCCCGCGGCCGCACGGTCGCCATGACCGGCGACGGCGTCAACGACGTGCTCGCGCTCAAGGACGCCGACCTCGGCATCGCGATGGGCGCGGGCAGCCCGGCCACCAAGGCGGTCGCGCAGGTGGTGCTGCTCGACGACAAGTTCTCCACCCTGCCCCACGTCGTGGGCGAGGGCCGGCGGGTGCTGGCCAACATCGAACGGGTCGCCAACCTGTTCCTCACCAAGACCTTCTACGCGATCGTGCTGTCGCTGCTGGTCGGGGTGGCCGGGGTCGCGTTCCCGTTCGCGCCGCGCCACTCGACCCTGACCAACGCCCTGGTCATCGGCATCCCGGCGTTCTTCCTCGCGCTCGCCCCCACGCTTGAGCGGGCCAAGCCCGGGTTCGTGCCCCGCGTGCTGCGCTTCGCCGTACCGGCCGGGGTGCTGTGCGCGCTGGCCGTGCTGCTGTCGTTCCGGGCCGCGCACAACGGCGCCTCCTCCCTCCTGGAGGACCAGACCGCCGCCGTGATCACGCTCTTCCTCACCACCTGGTGGGTCCTCGTCCTGATCGCCAGGCCGCTCAACTGGTGGCGGGGAGCCATGGTCGCGGCCATGGCGGCGCTCTTCTGCGTCGGCCTGTCGCTGCCGTTCATCAGGGAGTTCTTCGCCCTCGAACCCGGCGACCTGACCAACGATCTGATCGCCGTCGGCATCTCGGTCGTGGCCGCCTTTCTGATAAGCGTCTCGGTCAAGGTCGCCGGTACCCTTAGACCATGACCGACCCGCAGATTGTGCTCACCGAGCGCGTCCAGCAGGCGCTGGCCCGCGCGTTCGGCCCGGAGCACGCCGACGCAGATCCGCTGATCCGGCCCTCCCAGTTCGCCGACTTCCAGGCGAACGTCGCGATGAGCCTGGCCAAGCGTCTGCGACGGAGCCCGCGGGAGGTCGCCGAAGCGATCAGGGCGGAGTTGTCCGACTTCCCCGGCACCATCGAGGTTAGCGGCCCCGGCTTCCTCAACATCACCCTCGCCGACTCCTTCATCGAGTCCGAGGCCCGGCAGATGCTGGCCGACCCGCGCCTCGGCGTCGGCACGACCACGCCGTCGCAGACCATCGTGATCGACTACTCCGCGCCCAACGCCGCCAAGGAGATGCACGTCGGCCACCTGCGCACGACGATCGTCGGCGACTCCCTGGCCCGCCTGCACGAGCACCTGGGCAACACCGTCATCAGGCAGAACCACCTGGGCGACTGGGGCACCCCGTTCGGCATGCTCATCGAGCACCTGCTCGACATCGGCGAGCAGGCCGCGGTCGCCCAGCTCGAAGCCGGCCAGGGCACCGAGTTCTACCAGGCGGCGCGGGCCAAGTTCGACAGCGACGAGGGTTTCAAGACGCGGGCGCGGGCGCGGGTGTCCACCCTGCAGTCTGGCGACCCCGACACGCTGCGGCTCTGGCACGTGTTCATGGACGCCACCGTGCGCTTCTTCAACAAGGTCTACGACCTGCTCGGCGTCACGCTGACCGACACCGACATCGCCGGCGAGAGCATGTACAACCCGATGCTCCAGAAGACCTGCGACGACCTGGAGGCGTCGGGCACGGCGGAGCTGAGCGAGGGCGCGCTGTGCGTGTTCCCGCCCGGCTTCACCGGCTCCGACGACAAGCCGCTGCCGCTCATCATCAGAAAGAGCGACGGCGGCTACGGTTACGCCACCACCGACCTGGCGGCCATCCGCTACCGCGTCCACGACCTCAAGGCCGACCGCATCCTCTACGTCGTCGGCAACGAGCAGGCGCTGCACTTCCAGATGGTGTTCGCCGCGGCCCGGCTGGCCGGCTGGCTGCCCGACACGGTCGACGCCGAGCACGTACGCATCGGCATGATGCTGGGCAAGGACGGCCGGCGCTTCAAGACCCGTTCCGGCGAGTCGGTCAAGCTGATGGACCTGCTCCAGGAGGCGATCGACCGGGCCGCCCGGCTGATCGAGGACCGCGGCTACGACGAGGCGCTCAAGCGGGAGATCGCCCACGCCGTCGGCATGGCCGCGGTGAAATACGCCGACCTGTCCGTCAGCCACGACAGCGAATACGTCTTCGACCTCGACCGCATGGTGGCCACGACCGGCAACACCGGCCCCTACATGCAGTACGCGACGGCCCGCATCCGCTCCATCTTCCGCAAGGCGGGCATCGAGCCGGACGAGGCGAAGACCCCGATCGTGCTGGCCGCCCCGGCCGAACGCGCGCTCGGCCTCCACCTGCTGGGCTTCGGCGAGCTCGTCGCCCAGGTCACCGCCGCCTCCGAGCCCCACCGGCTGTGCGCGTTCCTCTTCCAGACGGCCAGCCTGCTGAGCACGTTCTACGAGGAGTGCCCGGTCGTCAAGGAAGGCGTCGACCCTGAGACGAGAGACCAGCGGCTGGCCCTGTGCGCGCTCACGTTGCGCGTCCTGGAGACCGGGCTCGACCTTCTGGGCGTCCCTGTCCCCGAGCGCATGTAACAGGCAGTTGACTCAAAGTCTCCCGTTCCGTCGTGGGCGCGCCTCCACCGGGTTGGCGCGCCCCAGCGGTTACGCTTTACGCGGTCATGAACTGAGGCCGAATTGGGGGAGTTCTCTGCCTTGAGCACGGACCTGACTGCGAGCCCCCCAGCAGCGACCGAGTTGCATCGCTATGCCGAGGCGCTGCTGGCGCACCTCGCCGCCAAGGGCACCGCGCCTCCTGCCGCACCGAGCTTCCGCGACGTATCCGGCTACTGGCTGCCCCCGGCCGTCCAAGCGCTGGTCGCCATCCTGTCCGGCGACGACCCGCTGGAGCCCCTGAGCAAGGCGGCCGGCCGCGACGAGCAACAGACCGCCCTCTTCCTCTGCCTGGCGCTGGCGGTGTCCGGGCAGGGCAGCCGCATCCACGCCTCCTGGCTCGGCACCGCCTTCGGCGAACTCTCCCTCGACCGCCCCGTCTCCCACGGCCAGCGCTCGCTCTGGCTGGCCGCCGCCCGGGGGGCGTACGGCCCCGCCGGCAAGATCTTCGTGCTGCGCAAACTCGACGCGCTGGCCATCCAGGACCGCGCCGACCCGCAGGAATGGGTCCAGTCGCTCATACCCGGCGAATCCGCCGTCGTCGTACCGCCGTCGCTGGTCGACTTCCCCGAGATGGCCGAGATCCCCGAACTCGCCAGGCCCGCCGTCGCCGCCGCCCGCCTGGCCAGGCTACGCGGCCGCTGCGCCGAGATCACCTCGGCCCGCCAGGCCGAACACGACTCCGCTGCCCCCCTCGACAACAGCTCCAACAGCCCCGCCGCTGCCTGGGCCGAGAACGAGCCGCTGGCCGTCCTGCGCTCCCTGATCGGCCTGGGCGGACCGGCCGGGCCGATGGCCTCACTCAGCTCCTACCTGCTCGACGACCTGCGCCCCGGCGCCGACCCGCATCTCGCGGCCATCGCCCTGCACGTCGCGGCGCCCATCCTGCGCGGGGTGGCTGAAGAACTCGAAGCCGACAGCCGCCTCGACCCGCCGGAAACCCTGACCGTGCCGCTCCTCGGCCACCGCATCCACCTGCGCCCCGAGGGCCCCGACCAGGACTCGCTGGCGGCGGCGGAAGAGTCGATCGTCACCGACGGCATCGTGCCCCGCGGCCGCCCGTGGGCCGCCGTGGTGCTGACCGTCGCGGGCGTCGCCTGCCTCATCGGCGCCGTCTTCGCCTCCCACCTCCTGGCCGCGGCCGCCATCGCCATGATCGGCCTGGCCGGCTGGCAGCTCTGGCAGCGCCGCAAACTCGCCGAAGCGGACGCCCGCTACGTGGCCTCCCAGGTCAACGAGCTGAAGGAGCTGGCGGAGGGGGCCGTCTGGGCGCTGCACGCGTACGCGCGCGAATCGGACGCTCGGGCCAAGCAGGCCGCCGAAGACGCGGCCGAACTCACCCTCCTCATCCGCCGCGGCCCCCGCGCCGCCCACTGACCCCCAGCAGCCGCCCGGTCGTCGGGAGTTTCCGTACTACCGCTCTGTCCGCCACCTACCACCCAGCGCCCCGGCCATCCTGTGCCCTGTGCCAACGGCCACCGACGCCTCGCAGTCCAGCGGGGCTCAACCACCCTCGCAACCCATTCACCACGGTCGCAGCACAGTCGCCTCGGGATCTCGGATACGGCGACCGAACACCAACAGCCGTCGAAGTCCGATTCGCGGCTGCGCGGCCTGTCGCGGGACAGCCGACGTAGCCCTCGTCCCGGTCGACCACCGAGCAAGACAGCGCGCCCGCCACAGCAGCGCCACCAAGACGGGGCCCGCCACGGCCGTTGCCGGCAGCAAGGCTGACCACCCGGTTAGACCTTGAGCGGCCAGCCCGTGACCACCAGCCGCTATGACCAGCGCGGGCCCTAGGACCAGCGGAACCCTATAACCAGCAGGGCCCTATGACCCGACACCTGCGCGCTTCACATGCGCGCTTCGATGGGAGACGGCGACCGCCCGCAGGTACAACAGGTACAAGTCGACGAGCGGAGGGGGATAAGACGAGGATCATCTGGCGGTCAGCACGGCCTCCCTAGAAGTGCGCGATCAGGTGGTCTCGATCTCCACGTGAGCCGGCGCGAGCAGGAAGACGCGCTCGGCGATGCGCTCGATCCGCCCCTCACACCCGAAAGCCAGCCCCGCGGCGAAGTCCACCATCCTCGTCGCCTCGGACATCGACATGCCCGTAACGTCCATGATCACCGTTTGCCCGTCACGGAAATGCTGACCGATCAACGGCGCGTCGTTGTACTTGAGCG
Source organism: Nonomuraea maheshkhaliensis (assembly GCF_039529435.1). Classification (NCBI taxonomy): domain Bacteria; kingdom Bacillati; phylum Actinomycetota; class Actinomycetes; order Streptosporangiales; family Streptosporangiaceae; genus Nonomuraea; species Nonomuraea maheshkhaliensis. Next base: position 3,911 of record NZ_BAAAMU010000072.1, on the reverse strand, counting down.
GCTGGACCATCACGATCCGCGACGAGTCGACGTTCGCGCGCCACCGCCGGGCGGCCCGCTCGGTCGCGGGGACATACTCGTCCTCGTAGTGCTCGTCGTCGTCATAGCCCTCGTCGTAGTGATCGACCCCGCTCAGGCCAAGGTAGCTCACCACCTTGCGCACTGCCCCCATCGGCTTGTCCTTTCCTCAGGAACTCACCGTAATCGGCACGTCCCTACACATTGGACGGTAACCGACGATTCCGCATTCGCCACGCGACACGCCCAGCCCTAATTCCATTTTGTACGGCTTGCAGCCTGGTTGCAGCTGGATATCCGCCCCCCGTATACCCTGAGCCACATGCTCCTCTTCACCGTCGATGCCTTCACCGACACAGCTTTCAAGGGTAATCCCGCGGCGGTCTGCCTGCTGGACACTCCGGTTACTGAGCAGTGGATGCAGAGCGTAGCCAACGAGATGAGCCTCTCCGAGACTGCTTTCCTGTTCGGGGATTCGCTGCGCTGGTTCACCCCGAAGGTGGAGGTCACGCTCTGTGGCCATGCCACGCTGGCGACCGCACACGTCCTCTATTCGACCGGTGCGGCGACGGGGCAGCTGGAATTCAGCACGGCCGGCGGGATCCTTACCGTGAATCGGCGCACCGACGGCATGATCACAATGGATTTCCCTGCCAAGCATGTGAGCCCTGTCCCCGTTCCCGACGGCCTGGAGAAAGCGCTCGGGGCCACTCCGGTGCGGGTCGGAAAAAGCGCGCTCGACCTGCTGGTCGAGGTGGACTCGGCGGAAACCGTACGCTCCCTCGCCCCCGATATCGAAGCCCTGGCCGCCATCGACGCGAGAGGCGTCATCGTCACCGCTCCCGGCGATGACACCGATTTCGTCTCCCGCTTCTTCGCCCCGAACGTCGGCGTCAACGAGGATCCGGTAACGGGCTCGGCCCACTGCGCCCTGTCGCCGTACTGGTCGGCCCGCCTCGGCCGCACCTCCCTGACCGGTGCCCAACTCTCGGCGCGAGGCGGCATCGTCCACGTCCGTCATGAAGGGGACCGGGTCCACCTGGCCGGCCACGCCGTCACGGTGATGTCTGGCACGCTCCACCTCTGACCCTCGCCTCATCCGGAAATCTCCACCCGTCTCTCTGCCGCCATAGCCACGAAGTAGTCCTGAGAACTCAGCGGAAACAGCCGAACCCCAGCCGGCCACCGCCCATCCCCCTGCGAACGGAACTCGGCCGACTGCTGTCCGTAGCCATGCGACCACCGGCGATGCGGCCCGCCGCGCCACGGCAACGTCCGGGACCCCCTCCTCCGTACGGCGCGTACAGGCGGACCGTCCAAGACCTGACGGCCTCAGCGTGAAGGCGGTGCGGCTCCCGCTCCGGCCGCTGTGCTGACCGGTCAACCGAAGCCCTACCTCCTTGGCACCGCTGCGGGCCACCGAGGCACAGCACTCCGGCCACACCCCCAGTCGCGCACGCGTCAGCCCACATCCATGAGCGCCAAGCCGGAGACCTTCGTCAGGCGACGTGATCATGACGTCATGCTGGCAGGCTCCACCGACATATTCCCCAACGCCGACACTGATCCCGAAAATCTCCGGAAACAGCGGCTGCGGCAGGGCGAGTAAATCGAGCTATGTCCGGCGAAGGGCCACCCGCAAGAAGCGCCGTTTATTGTCCAGTGCGCCGGCCAGTCGTCCAGGGCATTCACCTGCTGCTGGACAACCCGATGCGGCCCTGGCGTGATGCCCGTCGCCCGGATCCGGACGACGGCCTGAGAGCGCGCACGTCCATGTGCCCGCCTCCGGCATTCCCCATCTCAACACCGGGGAGAGCATGTCCAAGACGATGAGGATCTGACCCTCGTCGCCACGGCGGTGGGCAAGGGCAACAGCGTCGGTAACCGCAACGGCAAGGACGGCTACTGTGCCCAACCCGACCCTCGCACGTGACCGTACCGGCCGGCGGCCACGCGCCCCCGCCCCTGGCCTTCGCCCTGCCCGCCGAGCATGGGCGCCCATCACCCCATCCTTCGCAGAGCCGAACGCCACACCATCTCCTCCGGCTGTCGCTCGCCTGCTTCGCCTCTACGCCACCGCCTCCGTCGCGGCCCTGGGCTTCCCCGACACACTGATCGTCCTGCGCTCACTGCTGGGGTGGCTCGGCGTGGTGCTGGTGTACGGCCGGCTCTTCGACCGGTGTCAGTCGTGGGCCGGCCCGATCGGGCTGCTGTGCGTCCCGCTGCACTGGGGCGACAGGCGGATGGTGGGACTTCAGCACGCGCCCCTACGACGACGCGTCAAGCCTGCTGCTCTGCGCCTGCCTCCTCGCGATCGGCCTGCCATCCCTGACATCGGCCACCTTGGCGTCTGTCGCGCCTCCGCGGTGCTCTGGTGCCTGCCCGATCAGGCTCGCTCACTGGGCAACCCGGCAGCAGCCAGGACGAGCGAGCCAGTCATCGACAGGTGTAGCCCCCTTGAGAGACCGTTGCCGGCATTCAGTGCAGGCCGTCCATCTCGCATATCACGTCAGTGAACCTGCCGATTCGTACTGCGCTCGGAGGGACCATCACGCGCTCGACTCCGTTGCCGTCCCACAGGTCACCCGAGAGTGTGAGCAGGTGTGCGTACCCGTCTGCCCTCATTCCGATCGAGCTGTCGATGTGGGGCCAGCCGAACGCCTGGCTGTCCCCGAGGGTGAATCCTTGCTCGTCTTGACAGTAGAAGCGCCACTCCTCGCGGAGGGGACCCTGCACGTACCGTTCGACGGAAGATTCCCAGTGGTCTTCGTGGAAGTCCGGCTCGGCGCGGTAGTCGAACGCCTCCAGGATCGGGTCGCCGGTAGCGAATTCACCCGAAACCGCCGGCAGGGTCATGATCGGTACGGCGTGCAGCCGGACCGTGCTCAAGGCATCCCCCGGTGGTGGCACCGGCACATCCACGGCGCACGCTGGGTCCGCGCAGATGATCGTGCACTCCTCGGAGACGCTGCCGACCGCGCTGAAGACGTTGACAGGCCGAGCCGGGTGGGCAGATGCTCGCCGAGACAGAGGGCCGGTTCGTCGGGATCGAGCCCGGCGAACAGGCTGAGCGAGGTCACTGTCGTGGTCTGCGGCCGGCTCGAGAAGCGCTGGTGCTCCTGCCCGGCATCGACCGGTAGGCGGCTTGTCGGGGCCGGCGGGCTTCAGCGCGAGACCCGGCTGGGCCAGAGCCGCCATTTTCGGACCGAGGCGCTCTCCCGGCAGCTCGGTGCACAATTCACGGATGTCCGCGATGGCGCTCTCCTGATGCATGGGCCGATTCCAGCAGACGTTCCCGACAATTTCTCGATCTTCCCCGATCACACGGAACGATGCTCGCACGTGCCAGGAACGTCAGCTCCGGACCTGGATGGGTGCAGCCGAACTCGGCGCCCTAGGCGATCAGACGGTGATGGCGTATTCGTCCTTGGTGACGGGTCTCGCGGGTCTCGCGAACGCGATGTTGTCGAGGGCCGAGCCGGCTGGCCGAGGACCGGCCGAGATCGCCATTCGTGACAACGGCTCTGACCCTGAGAATGGCCTCGCCCCCGGCCGATTCCTGCAGGGCGCCGATGATCTCCAACCGGTCACCGACCAGACCCCTGGCTGTTCCCCCGATCCCAGACGGTGCCGCAGTGGGAGCCGGACCTGGGGGCGTCGGTGTCACCGCGGCAGCATCGGGATGTGCTGGAGGTCCTCACCGATGCCGGTGGGGCGATACGGGCGGGCAAGATAGTGTGGCGCCTTCGATGACGTGCACGAGCATGCCCACCCCTCCAGGACGCCAGAAAAGGGCCCGAACATGCAGAAGAGGGCCCCGACGCCGCAAGGCATCGAGACCCTCTCCTCCAAAGATTGTCCGGCGGTGACCTACTCTCCCACACCCTCCCGAG
>NZ_BAAAMU010000071.1:0-57965 GCF_039529435.1 Nonomuraea maheshkhaliensis | reverse complement strand
GCGCCCACCGCGGCGGGGGGGGCGGCCGGGGGGGAGCGCGCCAGCCGCTCGCGCAGCCGCCGCCACTCGCCGATGGCGTCCTGGTCGGGCCGCAACCCGCCGCCCCCCGTCCGCGCTCCCGGGGCCGCCGCGCCGCCGGAAGCCGTATCGGCGGGTGTCGTGATCGTCGTGTCGCTAGGTCGCACGTGCCATCCCGATCGCCGACCAGAGGAGCGCCTGCGCCGCGAGGGCGTCCTGCCGTTCCTGGGCGTCCTTGAGCGCGTCCAGGTCGATCCGGTCGCACACCTCCTCCAGCGCGCGGATGGTCCTGATGCTCTGCGAGAGCGCGCGTACCGGATCCTCCCGAAACGGGAACTGGTCGAGCAGCACCGGCTCGCTCCACCCGATCCGCCGCACCGCGAGCAGGTATTCGATGGTCTCGAACAGGTGCACCGAGGCCACCGGCAGGTCGTCGTCCCAGCCGCGCCAGTTGTCGTTCAGCTCGACCGAGACGAGCTTGCCGCGCCGGTGCACGAGCTGCACCGCCTCGGCCGGCGTCTCCCCGGCCAGCAGCGAGTGGCCGAAGTCCATGACGATGCCCACGTTGGGCTGGCCCGACTCGTCGATGGCCAGCAGCGTACGGGCCGCGTCGGCGAGCGTGATGCGCACCCGCGGTTCCTTCGCCTTGTACTCGATGGCGAACTGCACGTCGGGGTGCGCGGAGGCGAGCTCGCGCAGCGCGTCCACGGTCAGCTCCCACAGCCGCGCGTAGTCGGCCTGGCCGGGCAGGTCGAACCCATCCTGACCGGGCCAGAACTTCACGTAGCCGGCGCCCAGCTCCCGTGCCATGGCGACGGCCTCGTGCACGCGCTCGGCGGCGCGGCGGCGGACCGCCGGGTCGGGGTGGGTGAACGCCCCCTTCACGAACTCCCGCGTGTAGAGGTGCGGGGTGATCGCCCTGGCCCGCAGCCCGCGCTCGGCCAGCGCCCCGGCCAGCTCCGACGCCTTGGAGATCCCGTCGGCGAAGGGCACGTTGATGTCCAGGCATTCCAGCCCGTCCACGGACGCCGCCAGGTCCAGCATCTCCGTCATGGTCCTGGCGGGGCCGTAGCCGTCGGTGGCGTACCTGTCGACGATCTGCCCGAACGCCCATATCCCCGCGCCGAACGTCAGCGCACTCATGGTGCATCGCCTCCTGTTGTGGGATGTGCCTGGCGCCCGGCGAAGGCGCGCAGCTTCGCGAAGAAGTCCTCGTGGATGAACCGGGCGTCGATCGAGTCGTACGTGCGGATCGGCCGGTTGGCGGCGGAGAAGTCGAGGCCGCCGTCGAAGCGGAAGTTCGGCGCGGGCCGCTCGACCCAGGTCCCGCAGTCGGGGTGCAGCATCAGCCCGATCGCGGGGGAGTCGCCGAGCACGCGGAACTCGATCGACCCGCCGTGCTGGCGCTCGTTCCACTCGACCAGTTGCCGGACCAGGTACTCGCCGATCTCGCCGCACGGGGCGACCTTCTCGTCCAGCTCGGCGTAGCCGACGGCCGTCATCCGGTACGTCGGCGCCGGGATCTGCCAGACCTTGACGGCCGAGGAGAAGACGATGTTGGCCGCCACGATGTCGTTGGACAGGTTGAACTCGGGCCTGCCGTCCTGCGGGCCCCGCCCGTCGTATCCGCCGCCGCCGATCCAGATCACGGTGACGTCCCGTTCGGCGATGCGCGGTTCGAGCAGCAGGGCCGCGGCCATGTCGGTCAGGGGGCCGAGGAAGGCGACGTAGAGCGGCTCGGCCACGTCGCGCACGGCCTCCTCGATGATCAGGTCCACGCCGGGGGAGCGCACCGGGGTGCCGGCGTCGGGCAGCGCGTACGGCACCCCGTCCGCCACCGGCACCCGGCCGTCGAGCTTCATCAGCCGCAGCAGCAGCTCGATTTCCCCGCGGCTTTCCTCCAGGCTCCGCCTGGTGCGCCGGTTGCCGAAATGCGCGGGTACCAGCCCGCGAATATCCAGGCTCGGGGAGAGCAGCGCGTGCACGATGGCGAATTGGTCGTCGGCCTCGTTTTTGGCATCGGTGTCGACGATCACTCTGCGCCGGTGGGAAAACGTCCTGCCCGCCATGGGCCCTCCCGAGCGTGAATAACTATTCAATACTGTATCTATATTCTGATATTAGGTTGTGACATTTGCCGTGTCAAGATCCCAGAGGATGACGGAAAGGGCGTGCGGCGAGATCGTGTGGTCGTCGTGCGTGGCGTCCTCCAGCAGGTCCCATCGCCCCCGCTCGGGCCGCCCGCCGGCCAGCAGCCGCACCCGGTCGCGCACCGGGGCCTGATAGACCCGGTGGCTCACGCCGTTGAAGCAGCACTCGTCGAACCGGTTGAGTATCTGCGTCTGGCCCCGGTTCGCGCCGATCGAGGCCATCACGTACATGTCGAGGAAGTCGTCGGAGCTCGCGGCGTAGAAGCCGGGGAACGCGGCCTTCGTCTGCTCGAAGTCGCCGATCGTGGGGCTCGGCTTCGGCGAGGCCGGCCGCAGGAAGAACGGCAGCGAGCCCGCCACCGGATAGCTGCGGGTGATCCGGGGGTCGAGCGCCGCGTAGACGGTCGTCGTCCAGCCGCCGCCGGACAGCCCGATCATCTCGACCGACTCCGGCCGGTACGTCCGCTCCGCGTGGTTGAGCGTGACCGTGAGCGGCTCCAGGAAGAAGGTCAGCGTGGAGAACTCCGCCGTCTCCCACGGGACGAGCTCGCGGTGCGAGGGCGGTGGCAGCATGGTGCCCGGATGGTTCGGGTCCTCGATGCCCTGCGCGTTCCAGTGGTGGAACGGCATCGCGTACACCATGACGCGGTAACCCCGATCGAGCAGGGCCTGCGTGGTGCGGATCATCGTGTCGGGCGGCTCGCCGTGGCCGTTGTGGTACAGCGCCAGGCGGCGGTTCCAGCCCTTGCGGGGGAGCAGGTCGTACACCTTGGCGGCGATCTGATACCTGAGCGGGACCGTCAGCAGGTCGATCCGGCGCACGCCGGTGAGGTCCTTCAGCTCCGCCGGGGCGGCCACGCCCGTCTCGACCTGGGGCAGGGTCCTGGGCGGGCCGGCGCCCTTCCAGATGTAGCCGGCCATGGCGGCGCGCCTGGCCTCGATGTCGCCGGCCGTCGCGATGCCGATCAGCGGCTCGATGTCGACGCCGGCGACGGCCGGGGGCAGGGTCTTGTACTCGGGGCCGAACTTGGCCGCCGCCTCCTGGTTCACCGGGGCCACCGGGCGGGGGGCCGGCTTGCCGCCGGTGTGCGTCCTGCCGGCTCTGGTCTCGACGGCCTGCGCCGCCGCGGCCGGCGCGGCGGTGGTGACCAGGGCGGCGCCGATCCCGCCCAGCACACCTCCCAGCACCCTGCGCCTGCTCGCACTCGCACTCGCACTCGCGCCCGCGCCCGCGCCCGCACCCGAGCTCATGCCTGGGGTGTTCTTTGTGTCCGTCACTTCGCCGCTCCGTCCGCCGATTCGGGGTTCCAGCCGCCCAGCACGTACGCCGGGTCGCTCCACTGAGCCGCCTCGGCGTCGGTGAGCTGCCGGGAGCAGGGCAGCCGCTGCGAGACGTCGACCGGCTCACCGTCCAGGCCGGTGCTGCGGTACTCCCAGAACGAGGCCGACTGGGCCTGGGCGCAGTCGTTCGGGTCGATCTGCCAGCCCACCGGCGCGATGTGGGTGCCCATCTTCGTGTCGATGAACACCGCCTGGCTGTGCGTGAACCGCCACACCGCGGCCCGGCTGAGCATCACCGACCCCGCCGGCACGCCGGGCGCCTGCGTCAGCCGCGTGCGCACCAGCACGATCCCCGGCCGCGTCTCGTCGTTGCGGCTCTGCGTGATGTAGCCGGAGTCGGTCGACTCCAGCACCGAGTCCTGGATGAACACCGTCCCGGTGCCCCAGATGAAGTCCGTGTCACCGCTGATGCGGCTGTCGGTGACGAACCCCTTGCCCTGGAGCCGCAGTGTGTCCTGGTTGCTGCGCAGATCCACCCGTTCCAGGACGATGCGCTCGTTGTTCCCGCGGAACGCCTCCGCCTGCGAGCCGCCGTCCGGCGTCGTGTTGTGCACGGTGAGGTCGGCGAGCCGGAAGTCGGCCGCGTCCACGCCGAACGTCTGCCGCCAGCAGTTGTGCAGGTCCGAGGTCTCCAGCACGCGGCGCGGGCACACGTCCGCCGGGCCGCCGTCGGCCAGCGCCTTGTCGCCGTTGCGCAGGTCGTTGTTCGGGTACGCGATCACGGTGCGTCCCGCGCCGGCGCCCTTCACCGTGAGGTGCGGCCGGTCCTCGCGGACGTACACGATCTCGGTGTAGACGCCGGGCTTGACGTCGATGGTGACCGGCCGCCGGTTCCCGGTCGGCACGGCGTCGATCGCGCCCTGCACGGTGCAGAAGTCGCCGTCGCCCGCGGCCGAGACCTTGAGGCGGCGGGGGTCGCCGTGCGGCGGGCGCTTCCTGGTCCTGAACCGCCAGTCGTCGGGGTCGCGCACGCCGTCCCATCCGGGAAAGACGTCGGGATCGACGGTGACGTAGTACTCCTCGCCGTACTCCAGCGGGTGGTGCGGGTAGACGGAGGCCCGCGTGCCGTCGATCATGATCGACTCGTACGAGAAGTCGTGCGGCAGCCCCGTGTCCGAGACGGCGGCGCCGATGTTCTTCCTGTCGGTCTTCGCGGTGGCCGCCTCGACGCGGTCGGCGAGCGTGCCGTCCGCGCGGCGGATCTCGATCGCCCCCGAGGCGCCGAGCGCGGGCGCGCCGCCGGGGAAGGTGATCGTCAGCGGCGCGTCCACGCACGTCCCGAAGCCCCGCCCGGGGACCGAGAACCGCGGGCCGCCGCCGGCGGCAGCCGTCGTCCGGGAGGTGGGGGATGACGGTGACGTCGCAGGTCGCTGGGGCTCGGGGGAGGACGCGGACGCGGTGCCGGGCGGCGTCCCTGAGGCGAGCGCGGTCACCGCCGCCGTCACGAGAACCGGGATCTTTGCCTTCACATTCGGCCTCTCTATGCGCGAATGGATAGTTGGCTTTGAATATATATGTAGACCTGCTGACAAGATCGGTCAAGGGCGATGAGCCTTGTCCGTGCCCGCACCTTCGTGACATGCTGTCGGCCACGCCTGAAGTGACACGTGTAGACTCCGGGAACGACCTGGTCAACGGCCAGAAGGAGCAGTCATGAAGAAGAGCCTGGCCCTCGTGAGCCTCCTGGCCGTGCTGGCGGCGGCCGGATGCGGATCGGGAGACGCCGGCGCGAACACGCTCAGCTTCCTCGGCCCGGAAGACCCCAAGACCTTCCAGCCGGTGATCGACGGCTTCGAGGCCAAGCATCCCGGGGTCGAGATCGCGTACACGCAGATCCCGTTCGACCAGCTCAACAGCACGCTCCAGCAGCGGCTGGCGGCCGAGGACGAGACCATCGACGTCTACACCGTCGACCAGCCGCGCGTCTCCGCCCTCGCCGCCCGCGGCTTCCTCCTGGACCTCAGCGACTGGAAGGAGCGCGTCAAGCAGGCGGCGCTGCCCGCCCAGTACGACGTCAACGAGTTCAGGGGCAAGCTCTGGTCCGTCCCCATCTGGACCTCCGACCAGTTCCTCTTCTACAACAAGACCCTGCTGAAGCGGGCCGGCGTCACCCCGCCGTCCAGCGACCCCGCCGAGCGCTGGACGTGGGAGCGTACGGTCGAGGCGGGCAAGCAGGCGCAGGCCAGGGGCGGAGCCCAGTGGGCGCTCATCCCCGAGCAGATCGAGCAGTACTACCAGCTCCAGAGCCTGCCCGAGTCGCTCGGCGGCGGATCCGGCATCACCGGCGCCGACATGCTCACCCCCGCCCTGACCACCGACGGCTGGCTCAAGGCGATGACCTGGTACCGGGACCTGTTCGCGGGCGGGCTCGCCCCGCGCGGGGTCGGCTCGTTCCAGACCTCGCCGCTGTTCACCGAGGGCAAGGTCGCCTTCTTCGCCGGCGGGCCGTGGGACGTCGGCACGTTCGGGGCGGCCGGAGATCTGGACTGGGGGGTGGCGCCGTACCCCTACTTCGAGGGCGGCAAGCAGGTCACGCCGACCGGCTCGTGGTCCTGGGGCATCAACCCGGCCTCCAAGAAGCAGCGGCTGGCCCGCGAGTTCCTGGAGTACGCCGCCCTCGACCCCGAGGGCAACCTGCTGACCACCAAGGCCAGCCCCATCATCCCGGCGAACCGGGCGGCCTTCGAGAAGTACGTCCCCACCCTCGACGCCCTCGCCGGCGAGAAGAGCAGAGGCGCGGGCGCGATCCTGACCTACGACGCCGATCACACGGCCGTGGCGCGGCCCCGTTCGGTCGGCTACATCCAGTTCGAGGACATCATGACCAAGACGTTCGCCGACATCCGCAACGGCGCCGATCCCAAGACGCGGCTGGAACAGGCCGCGCGGGAAGCCACCACCGCCTGGGCCCAACTCCGATGACCACCCCACCCTCCACCCCGCAGTCCTCCACCCCGAGGCCCTTCACGCCGAGGCCCCTCACCCCGAGGTCCTCCGCCTCAGGGCAAGCCCTCACCCCGAGGCGGCCCCGCTTCGCCGACCGCCCGGCGGCGGTCGCGCTGGCCTTCCTCGCCCCCGCGCTCGTCGCGCTGCTCGTCCTGCGCCTCCTCCCGGCCGGGATCGCGTTCGTCAGCAGCCTCAACCACACCAGCCTGCTCACCGGCGAGACCTACTTCGTCGGCCTGCGCAACTACGCCACGCTCTTCTCCGACCCCACGTTCCTGCAGAGCGTCCGCGTCACCCTGCTGTTCAGCGTGATCGTCAACCCGCTGCAGATCGCCGCCGCCCTCGCCCTCGCCGTCCTGTTCACCCGGCGCTTCGCCGGCGTGCGGTTCCTGCGGGTGCTGGTCATCCTGCCGATCGCAGTCCCGCCCGCCGTCTCCGCGGCCGTCTGGAGCGTCGCCTACCGCCCCGACGGCCTGCTCAACTCCCTGCTCACCGTGCTCGGCCTCCCGCCGCAGCCCTTCCTCACCTCACCCGGCCAGGCCCTGTGGTCGCTGATCGTGCTGCTGTCGTGGATCGGCGTCGGGTACTGGATGATGTTCCTGATCGCCGGTCTCCAGGACATCCCGACCTCCCTGTACGAGGCCGCCGCCATCGACGGCGCCTCCGCCTGGCGCCGCTTCTGGCACGTCACACTGCCCCTGCTGCGCCGGCCGCTCGCGTTCGTGCTGGTGGCCGACACGGTCGCGAACTTCCTCGTCTTCGCCCCCGTCCAGATGCTGACCAACGGCGGCCCGGAGGGCTCCACGAACGTGACCATGTACGACATCTTCACCCGCGCCTACACCGTGGGAGACCTGAGCCTGGCCCAGGCCGAGGTGATGCTGCTGGTGCTGCTCGTCCTCGCCGTGGTCGTCGTCCAGTTCCGGCTCCTGCGCGGGAAGGACTGAGCCCCCGTGTCCAGACGCCTCTACACCCTGCTCGCCACGGTCATCGGGCTCGCCTTCGCGCTGCCGCTGCTGTGGGCGCTGTCCAGCTCGCTGCGCGGCGGGTCGGAGATCTTCCAGCACATCTCGCGGCTGTCGTGGGAGACGCTCGTACCGGCCTCGCCCACGCTCGCCAACTACGGCGCTCTGGCCACCGGCGCCTTCGGCCGCGCCATCCTCAACTCCCTCTTCGTCGCCCTGGTCACGGTGGCGGCCGGCCTGCTCATCTCCGCCGCGGCGGCGTTCGGCCTGTCGGCGCTGCGCTTCAGGGGACAGGGGGCGCTGTTCGCGATCGTCGTGCTCAGCTTCCTCATCCCGTTCGACGCCATCGCGATCCCGCTGGCCACCCTCTTCCGCGACTGGGACCTCACCAACACCTACGCCGGCCTGATCCTGCCCGGCCTCGGCCACGGCCTGGCCATCTTCCTGCTGCGCCAGTTCTTCCTCGCCATCCCCGGCGACCTGGTGGAGGCCGCCCGCATCGACGGGCTGGGCTGGTTCGGGGTGTTCGCCCGGATCTACCTGCCGCTCTCCCGGCCCGCCCTGGTGAGCGCCGGTCTGACGCTGTTCATCTTCCAGTGGCAGTCGTACGTCTGGCCGCTGCTCATCGGCACCGGCACCGACCACCAGCTCGGGCCGATCGCGCTGGCGAACATGCGCGGCCAGTTCACCATCGACTACGGCCAGCTCTTCGCCGGCTCGATCGTGCTGACGGTCATCCCGCTGCTGATCATCCTCCGCTTCCAGCGCCACTTCACCCAGTCCATCGCCACCACCGGCCTCAAGTAGCGTCACGGTGGGGACAGCAACGCCCGCTCGACCACCCATCCTCATTCCACGAAAGGTCTCCATGGCTGCCCGGACCCCCGCACACGTCGTCTTCGACACCGACATCGGCTCCGACGTGGACGACGCGCTGGCACTCGCCGTCCTGTTCGGCTCCCCGGAGGCGGACCTGCGCGGCGCCACCACCGTGTACGGAGACACGCTGCTCAGGGCCCGCCTGACCAAGCGCCTGGCCCGCCTGGCCGGCCGCTCCCTGACCGTCGTCCCCGGCACCGCCGAGACCCTGACCGGCAGGCCCGTCTGGTGGGCGGGGCACGAGGGCCGGCTGTTCACCGACCTGGACACGGAGACCGCCGACCCGGGGGACGCGGTGGCCTACCTCGTCGACCGGGTCACCGCCGCGCCCGGCGAGGTGGACGTGGTCGCGGTCGGCCCCCTCACCAACATCGCCACCGCGATCACCTCCGCCCCCACCTTCGCCCGCGACGTACGGCACCTGTGGATCATGGGCGGCCGCTTCGATGTCGCCGAGCCCGAGCACAACCTCAAGTGCGACCCGGAGGCGGCGGCCGTCGTCTTCGGCTCCGGCGCGCCGATCACGGTGACCGGCCTGGAGATCACCACCACCGTTCGGCTGGACGCCACCGACGTCGCCGCCATCGCCGCGGCCGGGCCGCTGGGGGAGGCGCTGAAGGCGGAGATCGAGCAGTGGTGGCGGTTCTGGAACGAGGAGTGGAACTGCCCGCACGACCCGATCACGGTGCTGACCCTGCTCGCACCGGACCTGTTCACGTTCAGCCCGGAAGGCCGGGTGACGGTGCAGCCCGACGGGACCAGCAGCTTCGCACCGGGAGGCGGCCGCACCCGCATCACCACGGCCGCGCCGGCCCGGAGAGTGGCCCAGGAGATCGTCCACCGCATCGTCTCCGCCGCCACCCCGGCCTGACCGACGTCGCCGCCCCTTTCCGGTCGGCCGGTCAGGCCGGCGGCCCGCCCACGAGCTCGCGCAGGAACTCCTGGGTCTCGGGATCGACCGCGTAGAGCACCACCCCCGCGAGCCCTCGGGTCAGGAGCACCTTGTAGGTGTTGCGGACGAGCCGGTCGAACTGCTCGTGGGTCACGGTCGACTTCGTCAGATCCTTGTCGTGGCTGCCCGCGCGGTCGGGGATCATCCGCCCGCCGCGGGCGAGGAGGTCAGGCCCGATGATCACGCCGGCCCAGTCGAACTCCAGCCCTTGGGCGGTGTAGACGCAGCCGATCTGGCCGAAGCCGCCCGGGGAGGTCGCCCAGATGTGACTCGGCGGGGCCTGCCCGACCTTGGAGGTGCTGTTGGCGTTCCAGGGACGTTCCCAGCCGTCGATCTTCACGTCGGGGACCAGGCTCTTGTCCGCGTTCGGCTTGCTCCACGGCCAGCAGTAGCCGGCGGTCATCCGCGCGGTCCAGCCGTCGGCAAGCTTGGCCCCGAGCACGGACTCCATGCAGGCCGGCGACTCGGCCACGATCACCTCGAAATTCTCGTCCCCTTCCCACGGCTCGGGCAGGGCGTCGCCGTCCCACTCCGCGTCCTCTCCGCCGAGACCGAGCAGCCGCCGGACCCACAGGTCGTAGGCGACACTGCCGCCGCACCGCCACTGACCTTCGAGCGAGATGTGGTGATGGCGTACGTTCAGCCGCTGGGCATGAGCCTTGATCGCGGCCAGGGTGCCGACTTCACCGGGCTTGACCACCTGATGTTCGTCGAGGAAGAAGACAGGCACCCGGGCGGCGTTGATCAGGTCCTCGATCTGCGGGTTGTCACTGCACTTCTCCCTGCGGAAACGGTCGAAGGACTTCAGCCGGGCACGATGAGCCTCGTCGGCGATCAGGATCTCGGCCTCGTTGGGGCGCGCCTGCGCGAAGTCGTTGAAGTACCTGAACAGGTTCCGCAGCTCTTTGTCGCCGCCCGTGACGAAGCGGCGCATCGTCTCGGTGAAGGCCCTGGACCCGGTGGCGTACCACGTCCTGCGCTTGTCCTGGGTCATGTGGCGCAGGAGTTCCATGGCCACCGCGGTCTTGCCGCTGCCGGGACCGCCGGTGATGGTCACGACACGTTTGGTGTTCGCGGCGAAGGCGCTCTCGACCGCGTGCCGGACGATGTCGAACGCCGTCTGCTGCTGGTCGAGGAGGATGAAGGCGTCCCGGCCCTTGAGCACCTCCGCGGCCTTCTTGAGCAGCGGCTGATTCGGCTGGACCCGCCCGTTGAGCAGTCGCTCCGCCGCCTGCCGTCCTTCGCCGTCGCCGAAGCGGCCGCTGAGGTAGTCGATGAACGCGCCGCGCTCCGTCTTCGTGTAGAGCCGCACGTTCTCGTCCAGGGCCAGCTTGAACAGGTCGCGCACGCTGTGCCGGGTCGCGTTGTGCAGGTAGACGACGCCTTCCACGGCTTGCGGATCCCCGTCCAGCGCGCTGCAGTTCTCCACGAGCCGGCGGCGGTAGCCGGACACCTGGATGACGGGATGGGTGTCGTACTCGTTCCGGCTGCCCGGCACGACCACCAGCTTCTCGTCCTCCTCGTACAGCTCGGCCTCGCTCCACTGCTTGAGCTCGACGACCACGAACAGATCCTTGCCCCTCCGCCGATCGGTGCCAGCGAGCACGGCGTCCGCCGAACTGCGCCTGTTGTGGGGCATCGGATATTCGAGCATCACCTCGATCCGGCCGAGCCCGGCGTCGCGCAGGTCCCGGACCAGCGCGGACACGCTGTTGGTCCACGCCCGCAGCTGGCTCTTGGTCGCCGGTCGCCCCGTCTGACGCTGCGTCGCCTCGGCGAGCGAGGCGGTGAACGCCTTCTCCATCTCCGAGGTGGGCGCGGTCAACGCGGCGAAGAGCTGGTCCACCGACCCCACGTAGGCGGGTGCGGGTGGCTTGGCCATGCGATACCCCCAGGGCACGAGTGATTCGTGCGGTGTGGGGGCGTGTCCGGATCACCGGAAGCCCGTCGGGCCGCTTCTGACAGTGGTGCTGAGCTATGCGGCGGGCAGCAGCCGCCTCAGGAACGTCTGGGTCTCGGCGTCGGCCGAGTAGAGGAGGGTGCCGAGCATTCCGCGGGTCAGCAGGACCTTGTAGGTGTTCCTGATCAAGCGGTCGGCCTCCTCGTCATCGGTGCCGCGAGTGAGAGCCGGGTCCCTGCTCGCCGCTCTGACCGTGATCAGCCGGCCGTTCCGCGCGACCAGGTCGGGCCCGATGATCACGCCGTTGTAGTCGTACTCGAAGCCCTGAGCCGTGTAGACGCAGCCGACCTGCTCGAAACCACCGTCCATGGTCGCCCACAGCGCGCTCGCGGGGGCCTGGCCCACGGCTCGGTCGCCCTTGACGTTCCAGGGGCGGGTCCAGTCGCCGATCCTGACGTCGTGGACGAGCGTGCCGTCCTTGCGCGGCTCACTCCACGGCCAGCAGAAACCGGCCGTCATCCGGGCGGAGTAGCCCGCGTCCAGCTTCGAGCGGAGCAGGTCTTCGAGCCGCCGGGGCGAGTCGGCCGCGGCGACCGTGAAATGATCGTCCCCCGTCCACACTTCGGGGAGGCCGGGTTCCAGCCCGAGCAGGCGCAGCACCCAGTTCTCGTAGGCGCGGCTGCCGCCGCAGCGGAACTGCTCGTCGAGGGAGACCTCCTGGACACGCACCCCGCGAGCCCGCGCGTGCGCCCTGATCTCGGCGACGGTGCCCATCTCCCCAGGCCGTACGACCTGATGCTCGTCGAGCAGGAAGACCGGCACCCGCGCCGCGTCGATGAGCTCGTCGACCTGGCGGCGGTCGCCGCGCAGATGGGCGGCGGTGTAGCGGGTCTGCGAGGTCTCCCGGATCCGATGGGCCTCGTCGCAGATCAGCACATCGAGGTCGTCGGGACGGGCCTTCGTGAAGCCGTTGAAGTATTTGAACAGGCTCTTCACCTTCGATGACCCTCTGCCCGGCACCCGTCGCAGCGTCTCGGTGAACGAACGGGACCCGGTGGCGTGCAGGACGGCCCGCCCCTGCCGCGACAACTCGCCCAGCAGGGACAGGGCGATGACGCTCTTGCCGCTGCCCGGCCCGCCGGTGACGATGACGACCTCCTTGGCACCCGCCCGCCGCGCCCGCTCGACGGCGTGCTGGACGAGTTCGTAGGCCAGCCGCTGTTCGGCGAGGAGAACGAACTGCTCCCGTTCCTTGATCTCCTGGGCCGCGAGCGCGAGCAACCGCTTCGACGGACGGATCGCGCTCTCGAGTAAGCGGTCGGCGGCGTCGGCGCCGGGCCGCGGCGCGAACTGGCCACGCAGGAACCGGAGAAAGTCCGCGCGCCGGCTCCTGGAGAACATCCGGGCCCGCCCGTCGCCCGCCACCGGGTACAGATCCCGTACGTCCGGGTCGGCCGCGTTGTGCAGGTACGCCACACCGGTGAGGGCATCGTCGCGCCCGTCGAGCACCTCGGTGAAGTCGGCGAGGTAATCGCAGTAGCCCTGCACCTGCAGCGCCGGATGCAGCCGGGGAGCGCCGGGCCATCCCTCCACCAGCACGAGCTCGGGATCGTCCTCGTACAGCTCGGCCTGGCTCCACTGCTTGAGCTCCACCACCATGTAGGCGTCGCGCCCGGTGCGCGGGTTCACGCCCGCGAGCACGACGTCGGCGCGCTTGCTGGTCAGCGGAAGCTGGTATTCGATCAGCATCTCGACCGCGCCCAGCCCGGCGTCGAGCAGGTCACGGGCGAGCACGGGAAGGCTGCGGTCCCAGGATCGCGACTCCGCGGGGGAGGGGCTGATGTGCGCGGTCCTCCCGAGGTGCTCCGCGATGGCCTCGCTGAGCCGCCGCTCGGGGATCGAAGCACTGGTCACGAGCTTGACCAGGCTTTCGGCGGAGTGCCGAAACGCCGTCACGGACCTACCCCCAGGCAGCACGAGAGACTCGTGCGGTATGGGGGCGTGTCCGGAGATCAGCCGATCCGCGGAAGCCCGTCGGGCCGCATCACTACGACAGGCAGATTACCTCGATCAACCGACGTTTTCCCGCGAAGGCGGCTCGTCGTTCCGCGGGGCCGGATCGCCTGCCGCAGGGCCGCCTCTGGGCCGCCTCTGGCCGGGACCGGGGCGGTACGGACGTGGGGTTCAGCGGTGGAGGCGGGGTTCCGGGCAGCCGCAGGAGCCTCGGGTGATCAGAGTGGCGGAGAAGATCTCCGTCAGGGGCTCCTCGTTCTCCTTCTCGATCGCCGCCACCAGGGTTTCCGTGGCGCGGCGGGCCATCTCGGCTATCGGCTGGCTGATCGTGGTCAGGCCGGGCACCGTGTACGCCGCCTCCCTCGCCCCGTCGAACCCCACCACTGCCACGTCCTGCGGCACCCGGAGCCCGAGGTCGGCGGCGGCGCGCATGGCGCCGATGGCCTGGGTGTCTATGGAGGCGAACAGGGCCGTGGGGCGCTCGGCCGAGGAGAGCAGGCGCAGCGCCGCGTCATAGCCGCCCTCCAGGCTGAACTCCCCCTCCGCGATCAGGTCGTCCGCCCGCAGGTCGGCCGCCGTCGGTTCGGCCGGGGTGAGCGGGCTCGTCGCCGGTCCGGGCGGGAGGAGAGCGGACTCGCGCAGGGCTCGTAGCCGGCCGATGGCTCTGAGGCGGACGGGGGTGATGTCGAGAGGGCCGCCGATGTAGCCGATCCGCCGATGGCCGTGCTGGACGAGGTGGCGGGTGGCCTGGTAGCCGCCCTCCTCGTCGTCCACCGCCAGCCGGGAGAAGTGGGGCGGCGCCGCATGGTCGATGGTGACGACCGGGACGCGGCCCCGCATCTCCTCGGCCCGCTCAGGCGTGATGGGTACGCGCATCAGCACCAGCCCGTCCACCTGGTGCTCCATGAAGCGCCTGACGTAGCCCTCCGCCCGCATCGGGTCCTCGGCGGAGTTGCCCAGCAGCACCGAGTAGCCCCGCTGCCAGGCCACCTCCTCGCAGGCCCGGGTGAACTGGCTGAAGAACGGGCTGGTGCCGCCGGTGTTGCCGGAGGCGATCACGCCGATGGTCCACGTACGGCGGGCGCGCAGCGACCTGGCCACCGCGTTGGGCCGGTAGCCGAGCTCCGCCACCGCCGCCAGCACCCGCCGCCTGGCCGCCTCGGAGACGGGCTTGGGGCCGTTGTTGATCACATAGCTGACCACGGCGGCGGAGGTGCCCGCCAGGCGCGCCACGTCGTTGCGCGTCACCATGCTCGTCCCACCCCGGCTCTCACGAGCACAGCTTACGGTCCGCCGGTCCCTTCAGGGCCGCGTGAGGTGAAGCCGGGCCGTCCAGGCCGCGTGAGGCTGAGCAGGTCAGTCCCGGCCCGATGAGGAGCGGACGGTCCCGGTCTGATGAGGAGCGGTCAGTCCTGGCCCGACGAGGAGTACGCGGCGGGCCGGCCCGTGTCGGGCAGCTTGCCGAGTTTGTTCACCTCGTTCGTCAGCCCTTCCAGCACCGCCCGCAACTGGACCTGCGTGACCTCCGCGAACGTGCGCAGGTAGGCGATCCGCCGTTCGAGCTCCTCGGCGTCGGCCGACTGCTGCGCGCCGCTCGACCGGTAGACGTCGACCGCCTGGTTGCCGGCCTCCTCCGCCCGCTGCTGCGCCTCGTGCAGGATCTGCTCGTACTGGTGGCGCGCCTGGCCCACCAGCCGGCGGGCGTAGTCCTCGGCCTCGGCGATCTGGGCGTCGGCGGTCTGCTGGGCGCGCGACAGCAGGTTGACCGCGTCGACGTTCAGCTTCTTGGCGCCGGAGTTGTCGACGTCGGTGCCGCGCTCCTTGTACCAGTTCTTCAGCCGTTCGACCTCGGCGCGCAGGTCGGCCTTCTCCATGTCGCCGGTGGCGATGTCGTCGGCCACGCGGTACAGGAAAGCCCGTACCTCGTCCTCGCTGTATCCGCGGTGCCCGAGCTTGGTGCGGGAGAAGTCCTTGTTCCGCACGCGATCAGGGGTGAGGCGCCGCTGGTCGTTCGACGGGCGCTCTCCCCATGGCGTCTCTGTCGTCACGGCTCCCTACCTCCAGCAGTGGTGAACTCGTCGAAGCGGATCAGCTCGGGCGGCACGCCGGCGTCGAGGAGCCGGGCGACGGAGTTCTGCACCATCTCCTCGGAGCCGCAGACGAAGACGTCCTGGCCGCGCCACGCCTTCAGCGCGACGTCCACGGCGTGGCCGTGCTCACCGCTGTAGAAGGCGTCGCGGGACACGACGGGCACCACGCTCAGCCAGGGGTTCTCGGCCTCCATCTTGGACAGGGCCTCGAGGTCGTACAGCTCGCGGGAGGTCCTGGCGCCGACGAAGAGGCGGACGCCCCGGGGCGGCCCCTCGTACGCCACCTGCTCGACCAGCGCCTTGAGCGGCGCCAGGCCGGTGCCGCCCGCGATGAGGAGGAGCTCTTTGGACTGGTTCTGGCCGAGCGTCAGCCGGTCGCCCACCGGGGCGCCGACCTTGAGGATGTCGCCGCGCTGCGCCCCGTGGACCAGGGCGGTGCTGACCACGCCGCCGTCGACCACGCGTACGTGCAGGTCGATCGTGTTGTCGCGGCGCGGGGCGTTGGCGAAGGAGTAGAAGCGCCACAGCTTCGGCCGCAGCGCGACCGAGATGGAGGCGGACTGGCCGGCGCGGAAGGCGTACTGGTAGTTCAGGCGGGCGCGGATGACCGCGATGCCGGGCGCGCGCTCCTCGTGCAGGATGATCTCGCCCTCCCACCAGGGAGGCGTGACGGCTGAGGACTCCTCGGCCGCCTCGGTCATCACCTTCGCGACCAGCCCGTACGCCGCCGTCCAGTCACGCGCCAGGGCCGGCGTCCAGCGGTCGCCGAGGAAGTGCTCCAGCGTCGCGAGCAGCGCCTGCCCGACGGCCGGGTAGTGCTGGGCGACCACGGCGAACTTGCGGTGGTCACGGCCGAGCTGCTGGAGGAACGGCACCACCTCGTTCACCCGGTCGACGTTGCTGACGACGTGCCCCAGCGCGTTGACGAGCCGGTCGCGCTGGGTGGCCATGGACACCGGGAACAGGGCGCGGGTCTCCGGGTACATGAGGAATAAGGCGGAGTAGAAGAACAGCGGCACCTGGTCACCCGACTGGGCGACCAGTTGCCAGCTGCCCTTCAGGGCTTGCGTGTCCACTTATCCCGCTGCCCCTACGGGCTTTTCCACGATGGAGCCGCGCACCTGGCCCAGCACGGTGGCGACATGCTCGACGAGGCCGTCGTCGGCGCCGAAGTCCTCGCGCAGCACGGTGACCAGGATCTGGCCGACCCGCTCGTAGTGTGCGCCGGTGATGCCCATTCCCCGGTGGGCGTCGCCCAGGTCGTGACCTTCGTAAACTTCCGGGCCACCGAGGACGGAACACAGCAGCATGACCATGTGCCGCTTGAGCCGGACCATGTCGACGCCGTCGAAATACGGCTTGAGCTCGGCGTCGTCAAGCACGACCACATAGAAGCGGTCGACCACGTCGCGAATGGTCGAAGCGCCGACCTGCTCGTAGTACGAAGCCATGGGAACTGCAAACCTCCTGAATGAAACGACATTTTCCTGCGTATCAACGCGCGGTTAATTCGCCGGTTCTGTGGTGTCGCCGAATCCCTTCCGACTGGACTCTCCTCAGTCGGATGCCTGGGTACCCTCCTCGGCGGAGGCCTCGCCCTTGAGGCGTACGCGGGTTCCGGCCCAGGCCCGTACGCTCATGACCTCGCCGTCGCGGCGGCTACCGCGTCTGGTCCGAGTGCCATTCATGCCCCCATGATGCGGACTCTGCGCCGGGCCCTTACCTGTGCCGGCTCTTAACCACCGGATTTTCCGAGCACGTGAAGATGTGTCAGAAACATTAGGGGGTGAGCAGACCGCCCGCAACCCGTATGGAGACGGCAATGGCCGGTTTTCGGACGGCCATTCCGTCTTTCGCGGCTATTCCACGCGGAGGGCTCGATACGGTCGGTTCGGGGAAGAAAGCACGCGCCATGGGTGACTGAATGCGCGCACCCGGCCGCGAAACGTCAACATTACCGTGCGGCCGGGCCGGGAAACGTCACGCGATTCGGCCTTCATGATTACGAAGCGTCGATCCGGCCGGGCCCGTTTGGAGCGCGAAAGGTTGATCCGGCGGTCCGTTCAGCCGGCGGCGGCCTCTCCGTACGGCACCAGCCTGGCCGGGCCGAGCAGACCGTACGGCTGGCGGGTCAGCCCGCCGTAGACCTCCGGGTCCGCGACCCTGAGCCGGTTGCCGAGCGGGGTCGCGACCTCCACCTCGACGGTGTTGGAGCCGCGCCGGAGCCGCGAGCCGAGATCGATCACCGGGTGGAGCTGGTCCACCGGGTCGAGCCGGCGGCCGTTGACGGTGACCCGGCAGGTGTCGGTGACCTCGCCCAGCTCCAGGTACGCCGGCGAGCCGTCCCAGTCCAGCCGCGCCGTGTACGTCCCCACCCCTGAGGCGTCGGCCAGTTCGGGGATCTCCGGCCAGGGGACGAGGCGGTCGAGCTGCACCGTGTGCACCGTCTTCGCCGTTCCCGCGGGTCCGGGACCCCAGGACTCGACCCGCAGCCACCACGAGGTGAGCTCGACGGGGGCGGCGACGGGGCCGATGACGGTGGTGACGGTGCGGCCGTCGGACAGGGTGGTGGTGTAGGTGCCGGGCCGGGCGGCGCGGACGAGCAGGCGTCCGGCGGGGGAGAAGGTCACCTGGTCGGCGTCGGTGCTGGTGGCGTGCGTACGGGCGCCCGCCGCCCTGGCGCCGGACGGGCCGGACGGGCCGGGCGAGGCGGGCGTGCCGAACAGGCCGGGGCGGGCGATGGCGACGATCCGGGCCTGGCCGGGGCGCAGGGCGACCCGCAGGCGCACCCCCTCCTGCCCGTCGTCCGCGTACAGCGCGACCCGGGTGACCCGTCCCGTCCACGGATCCAGCAGGTACGGCACCCCGTCACGATCGGTGCGGGCCAGCGTGACCTCGTGGTCGATCGGGGCGACGGGAGGCTTGACGTTCTCCTGGTGCCTGCCGTTGCACAGGTAGTAGTAGTCCACGTCCCCGTCCACCCGGCGCAGGGTGAGCAGCGTGGACGGCGTCGCGTACCGCACGTCGGGCCGCACGCCGAGCGAGGCGAGCGCGGCGGGCACGTCCGTCTGGGCCGCGACCGTCCGCACCGTGGGTTCGGAGGTCAGCGACGAGACGAGGGCGCGGAGCCGTTCGTCGTCGCCGTCGCGCGGCACGCCGGGCACCGAGGCCGCCGACCAGTCGCCGAGCAGGACGACGGGCAGGCCCGCGCGGGCCAGCTCCAGCAGCCGCCGGGCCGTCGCGAGCGTCATCGTGCACTCGCCGGCGTAGAAGCGGTCGCCCTCGACGAGCAGGGCCTTGTACGCGGGCCCGCCCAGCCGCCCGTCCCTGACCCGGGCCGTGGGAAGGCCGAGGAGGGGGCCGCTGACGAACTGGTGGGTCCACCCGGTGGGCACGCCGCTCGCGGTGAACCAGGAGGCGCCGATCCCGGTCTTGGTGTAGCCGGTCTGCCGCAGCACGGCCACGTCCACCCGCGGCACCCCTTGTCGCATGATCAAGTGAATTCGCGCGAAATATCGGGAAACGTCGTGGATGTGGGTCCAGGTCGGCTGGCGCGGCCCCCACGACTCCGCGTACCCCGCCTTGCCGTCGTACGGCGTGAACGCCGCGAACCCCGGCCACGCCGCCCCCGGCGCGCTCGCGTACGAGAAGCCGTGCAGCACCGTCTGGTTGAGCCCGGCCGCGTACGCCCCGCCCATCGTCAGCAGCAGCTTGCGCCAGGTCGTGGTGTAGGCCCCGCCCTGGTACGCCCCCGCCTCGCAGGACAGCACCTCGCCGCCCGCCAGATCCCGGCCTCCGGCCAGGCAGCGGTAGTCGTCGAGGTTCTTGAAGCCCAGCGACTCGCCCTCCGGCACGTCGAGGATGGCCGCCGCCTCGATGGCGTCGGTCCGCAGCCCGTAAGGCTGCGCCCGCAGCCGCAGCCCCAGCGAGCGCGCCCAGTCGCGCAGCCGGATGAAGTGGTGCTCGTTGAGCAGTTCGGAGACCGTGTCCCAGAAGTCCTTGCGGGCGTGCCGGGTCAGGACGGCGTCGTAGGCGAAGACCGGGTCCTCGTCCGCCAGCACGACCACCGGCAGGTAGGGCGCCAGCGCGTACCCGCGCCGCCGCTCGAACTCGGCGGGCAGGTCCGGCGTCCACGGCAGCGCGTCGCTCTCGATCTCGATGGAGTCCTCGAACAACGCCCCGCCCGAACGCCGCAGCAGCCCGCGTACGGCGGGGGTGAGCAGCTCCGACGTCCAGTAGTCGATCACCGCCTGGGTGCCGGCCCGGCTGAAGTGGTCCACGACGTAGGACTCGGGCGCGGTGTGCGGGCCGGACTCGGGGCGCTGGCCGGTGCCGCGCTGCCAGTAGGAGATCAGCAGCCACTCGCCCTCGGCGGGCGCGGTCCACGTGAGGTTGTCCCCGTTCACGGGGACGGTGGTGACGGAGGAGGGGTCGAGGCCGGTCTCGTCGCGGGTGGAATGGGCCGGTTCGATCCTGGCCGCCTGGACGAGCAGCAGCTCACGGACGGGCTCGCCGTCGACGGCGGGCGGCGGGACCGGCCCCGCGTACCTGGCGCCGGCGGCCACCGCGACGGATCCGTGGGCCAGCTCCTTCGCCGCCGCCGGATGGCCGGGGGTGATCGTGGGAACGGCCGCGGGCCAGGAGGGGCCGATGGTCAGGTCGATCGACAGCCCGCGCCTGGCCGCCTGGTCCAGCGCGGCCTCGACGCCGGCGTTCCACACGGGGCTGCCCCAGCCGTGTCCGGCCGGGTCGAGCAGGGACTTGTCGCGGATGCTGTGGTGCACGGCCGCGATCTCCGCGCCGCCGAAGCCGGCGTCGGCGAGCTGGTTCACCTCGCGCCGGATCTCGGCCGGATCGACGTGCCCGTCCGGCCACCACCACCGCACCATCGGCCGCACACCCGCCGGCGGCCGGGCGAACCGGCCCGCCGAGACGGCGGGAGAAGCCGGGCCCGGGAGAGCACCCAGGACGGCGGGGGCGAGGACGCCGAGCGAGAGGAAACCACGCCGCGTCAGCGGAAAAGTGCGGGACAGTTCAGCCGGAGGGAGATCGTGCCGGGTCGGGTCGTTCACGGGCGCTCCAGGAAGCCGTTCCTGACAGGGGGGTCGCCGGTGGGACGGGGGCGCCGGGCCGGCCCGGCGCCCCCACGAATCAGGCCGGGATCGGGTACGGGAACGCGCTCGTGACGCCGATCTTGTCGTACTCCATCTTCGAGCTGTCGAACCCGTCCTGCCAGTCCGAGTTGCTCACCTCGTTGCACTGGTAGGCCTGGTACTTCTGGTCGCTGACCTTGCCCACCTGCACGTTGCTGATGGCGAACCCGCAGCCGCCGGCGTCCATGTGCACGCCGCGCGTCCCGGAGTCGGGCATCTGCCCGGCGGGGTCGTTGATCACGTCCCCGATCACCATCTGGTCCACGTAGTTGTCGATCGGGTGCGGCTCGACGTTGTGCACGCCGTAGGTGTAGAAGGCGCCCATGTCACCGCTGTCCAGGCCGGTCTCCTCCAGGCGGATGTAGGAGAAGCGGTTGCCACGGGCGTAGTTGTCGGCGTTGGCGATCTCGGGGCGGACCTCCAGGCTGATGCCGTAGCGGGCGCTGTGCTTGACCACGACGTGGCTGACCGTGTTGTGGCCGGTGCTCATCAGCTCGATGCCGGACGCGTCGCCGGGCACCAGCTCGCCGACGTGGTCGATGTACGTGTTCGTGATCGTGTGGTGGCCGGAGATGTCCCCTTCGCCGGGATAGCCGCCCTCCACCTTGATGCCGTCGCCGCCGAGGTTGGCCAGCAGGCTGTCGCTCACCTTGACCCGTTCGTTGGCGAAGAGCATGAAGACGCCCGTGTAACCGCTGTCGGAGATGCTCAGCCTGCTCAGGTCGATGTCGCGGGTGTTCTCCAGCGTGATCATGCCGAACCGGTTGCGGGGCAGCTCGATCTGCCGGTCGTAGACGGGGTACTTGTGCACGACGCCGGAGTCGCCCGCGTCGTTCCACCCGTACCGGTACCAGTCGACGAAGTCGGAGTACTGCAGGGCGAGCCCGTCGAAGGCGAGGTTGCGCACCCGCTGGTCGGGCGAGGAGCCCTTGAGCGAGACGAGGGTCTTGACGGTGGGCGCCATGACCTTGTCGATCGAGGTCTTCGGCCAGTAGTAGACCTCGCTGTTGGCGAAGTCGAAGTAGTACTCACCCGGCTGGTCGAGGAAGCGCAGCGTGTTCTGCAGGAAGTAGCGCGAGCCGCTGCGGCTGTTGACCAGCGCGAACCGGGAGGAGTGGTTGAAGGTGAAGAAGTTCTTGCGGAAGTCGGCGCCGCCCAGCGGGATGGTGTCGCTGAACCAGCTCCACGAGCCGCCCGACCAGACCACGATCTGGGAGTTCTTGTCGAAGTCGGGGTCCCACTCCTGCGGGATGTCCTTGGGGTCGAAGAACAGCCAGGTGTGCTGCGCCTGGTACTCCGCCTCCGGCGTCACCGAGAACAGGTAGGGCGACCACAGGTCGTCGGCGCTGCGGTTGGGGTGGCGGGCGGTGGTGGCGCGGGCGCCGTCCTCGAACAGCGTGTAGAAGGTACGGTCGACCTTGGTCTTGTAGATGTTGTCCTTGTACTTCTGCCAGCCCGTCAGCGGCCTGGCCCCGAGCAGGCGGGCCTTGCCCGGCCCGTCGGCGCTGCGATAGGTGATCTTGTGGCCGTCGCGGCCCGAGTCGGCCTCGGTGAACTCGATGGTCTTGTCGACCACGTAGTCGCCGGCCTTGACGTTGACGACGACGTCGCAGTTCGTCAGGTTCTTCTTCGTCCTGAGCTGGTCACGGGCCTGCTCGATGGACTTCCACGGCCTCTTCTCGCTGCCGTCGGCGCGTTCGCCGCCGGACGGGGACACGTAGAAGTCGCAGGTCTTGGCGGTGGCCGTGGCCGGCGTAGGAGCCGTCAAGCCGCCCAGCAGTAAGACCACCGCGCCTATGGACCTGAGGATCACTGGCTCTCCTTAACATCCCGCCACCGTTCGAACTCGGCGCGGGTCTCGGGGGTGAGGGGGTAGTAGTCGGAAAGGGTCGCGCCCTCCTCGATGCGGCCGCGGCTGAAGAGCTCCCACTGCTCGTGGTCGGCCGCGGCATCCAGCACCGACGCGGCCCGCCGCAGCGGCACCACCACGGCGCCGTCGTCGTCGGCCACGCACAGGTCTCCGGGCAGCGCGAGCGAGCCGCCGACGGCCACGGGCACGTCGTACGCCCACGGGAACAGCTCCGCCTGCGAGGCGTAGTGCGGGGTGGCGCCCGTGCACCAGATGGGCACGCCGAGGCCGCTGACGCGCGGCAGGTCCCTGATCCGGCCGTCCACGACGATGCCGGCGCCGCCCCTGCGCTTGAAGTAGCGGACCAGCATGTCGCCGAAGCAGCCGGTGTAGGCGCTGCCGTACGCCTGCACCACGAGCACGTCGCCGGGCCGGATGTCCTCCAGCACGTGCCACAGGGCCGTGTGCCGTTCGACGTACTCCTGACCGAGCCCGGAGGCGATGTCCTCGCGCTGCGGCATGAACTGCAGCGTGCGGACCCGCCCGGCCAGCTTCTGGCCCGGCGCGATGGGGCGCGGCCCCTCGATGAAGGTGCGCCTGATGCCCTGGGCGTGCAGCTTGGCGCAGGCGGTGGCCGAGCTGATCCGGGACAGCCCCGCCACGAGAGCGGGATCGGGCGCGGCGGGCAGCGACCCCCGAACGGGGAGATCCCAGATGGCGTCGTCCATGTAACTCCTCAGTAGTGCTGGTGCGACGGCGTGCGGACGCGCGCGGTCGTGTGCAGGTCGAGCCGGATGCGGCGGCCGGGCGGCAGCTCCACGAGCAGGCGCGGCCCGTCGACGGGCACGTCGTGCTCGGTCTCGGCGATGGGAGGCGGGGTGTAGCCGCGCGGGTCGCCCGGATAGCCGTCGCCGGCCCGGGTGACGGTCGCGCGGTCGATGCGGTGCTCGCCGAACGCGCCCGCCTGCAGCACGACCCTGCGGGTGCGGGTCAGGCTGAGGTTGACCAGCTCGACCTCGACGCCGCCGGGGCGGACGGAGCCGACCAGCGCCGCCACGTCCTCGGGCAGGCCGGGACGGTGGCGGTCGGCGTCGAAGTAGGCCAGCCGGGCCGGCAGCAGGCCGCCGTTGTAGAGCACCTGCGGGGTGCCGGTGACGAGCTGCAGCAGCGCCTCGGTGACCACCGGGTTGAGCCGCTGCCAGTGGTGCACGTGGATGGTGGCCAGGTCGGCCTGGTCGGCGTCGATGAGCGCCATGCGGCGCTGCACCTGGCCGAGCGCGGCGGTGAGCATGCGCTCGGGGAAGCCGGGGTTGGCGCCGCGCAGGTACTCCAGCCACGGGGCCTCGTGCCCGGCCTCCTCCTTGTTGCGGAACGGCCGCACGGTCGTCCAGTCGTAGCCGGAGCCCTTGCGCACCCGGTCGAGCCGGTCGGCGTCGGCCCCGGCCAGGCTCATGTGCCAGAGCCAGACGGGCAGGCCGAGCTGCGGCGGCTGGAAGTCGAACCAGCCGCCGCCGTCGTGCCGGTTGGGCACCAGCATGGTCGGCTTGCCGGCCTCGTCGCCCAGCTCGGCCAGCCAGCGGTCGCTGATGCTCATCTCGGTCTCGGTGACGCCGGCCTGGATCGCGCGCTCGTACACGGCCTCCAGCGGGTCGCGGCCGATGGCGAGGGCGGCGTCGTCGCCGGTCAGCAGGTGGGCGTTGACGGCGGCGACGGCGGCGGCGGCTCCGACGCTGTAGAGGCCGTGCGGCCACTGCCAGCCGTAGTGGCCGCCGTACCAGCGGCCGTCGTTCAGCTCGCCGACGACGCCTGACGGGCCCACGTTGTCGGGGATGACGCCGCCGTTGGCCTCGGCCCTGCGCTGCCAGGCGCCGATGTAGCGCAGCGCCCAGTCGCGGTAGCGCTCGTCGCCGTCGTACAGCCAGGCGTTGACGGCCAGGCTGGTCGCGGCCAGGTTGACGGCCACGTCACCGCGGCCGATGCGCTCGCTCATCGCCGCGCCCATGCGGGCGGCGTTGCACGGATCGCCCAGGTCCTCCCAGGACGAGATGCCCGGCAGGTCGCGCAGCGGCAGCCCGAACGGCCGCATGCTGGTCAGGTCGGTGTGGTAGGAGGCCCACTCCCACTGCAGGCCGTAGCGGGGGCCGCCGGCGCCGTTGTGCGGGGCGCGGATGATCTCGTGCTCGGCGTCGTAGTTGGCCGAGCCGGGCAGGTACAGGTCGGCGAAGCGGCGGGCCCGCTCCCGGAAGCGCTCGTCGCGCGGGTCGGCGGCGCAGATGCCGTAGAAGAGCAGCATCGACTCGCCCTGGTGGAACCAGTCGTAGCCGCGCTCGTACTCCTCCACCAGGTAGCCCAGCTCGGTGAGCTGCGTGGTGACGCCCTCCCAGTGGTGCTTGGCCGCGTCGAGCAGGTCGTCGGCGCCGCCGAGCTGGTAGAGCGCGGGCCAGTTGAAGAACGCCTCGTAGAAGTCGTCGGCGCCGTCGCGGTCCGCGGCCGGGCCGTGGTAGATCAGCCGCCCGTCCGGCCCGCAGTAGCGGGCGGAGAAGGCCCGCCACGCCTCGTCGAGTGCGTCGAACAGCCGGCGCTCCAGGACCGCCCAGGCCGGCGGCACGCCGAGGGGCACGGTCGCCTTGATCTCGCGCATGTTCACCCTTTCGTAGCTCCTGCCGTGAGGCCGCTGATGATGTGCCGTTGCATGAAGACGAAGAAGATCAGCAGCGGGGCGATGGCCAGCAGCAGCGTCGGGAAGACCACCGTGTAGTCGGTGGAGTACTGGCTGACCGCCGCGTAGACGCCGGTGGTGACGGTGTAGAGGCCGCTGCCGGGGCCGAGGATGATCTGCGGGTTCACGAAGTCGTTCCACACCGAGAACGTGTTGAGGATGACCATCGTGGCGACCGCGGGCCGCATGAGCGGGAAGACGATCTGCCAGAACGTGCGCAGCCTGCCAGCCCCGTCCACGGCCGCCGCCTGGTCGAGCACGGCGGGGATGGTGGCGATGTAGCCGGCGTACAGGAAGATCGAGAACGGGATCGTGAGCGTGGTCTCGAACAGCACGAAGCCGCGGATGGTGCCCATCAGGCCTAGGGTCTTGAGCACGTACACGACGGGGATGACCAGCACCTGGCCCGGGATGAACGTGCCGGCCAGGAAGAACAGCATGAGCACGCGGAACCTGCGCTTCGGGCTGCGCGCGATCACGTACGCGGCCGGGGCGGCCAGCCCCACCGACAGCACGTTGACCGCCACCACGAACAGCAGCGTGATCGCGTACCCCTTGACCACGTTGAACTGCGGGTTGGTCAGCGCCCTGCCGAGCGGTTCGAGGGTCAGGCCGCCGAGGCCGAACGGGTTGGCCAGGATGTCCTGCTGGCCCTTGAACGCGTTCGCGGTGAGCACGTACAGGGGGATGAGCATGAAGGCGGCGCTCGCCCACAGGAAGGTCTTTCTCACTGGTGCACCGCCAGTTCGCCGCGCCTGCGCAGCTTCGTCACCACGAACGCCAGCGCCGCCGTGACCAGCATGAGGATCACCGACTGGGCCGAGCCGAAGCCGAGACGGGCGTCGTGGAAGGAGTTCCAGAGGATGAGGTAGGCGACGGTCTGCGTCTGACCGGCCGGCCCGCCCGCCGTGAGCGAGACCACCAGGTCGTACGTCTTCAGCAGCGTCACCAGCGACAGCACGATGTTCACCGTCACGGACGGCCCCAGCGCGGGCAGGGTCACGTTCCTGAACACCTGCGCGCGGGTGGCGCCGTCGATCCGCGCCGCCTCGATCAGCGAGTGCGGCACCGCCTGCAGCCCGGCCAGGTACAGCACCACGTTGACGCCGAACCCGGCCCAGACCAGCACCGCGATCATGGTGACCGTGGCCCAGACCGGGTCGGACAGGAACGGGATGACCTGCCCGCCCCACGTCGTCACCAGGTTGTTGACCGCGCCGGTGGTGCCCAGGATGGCCGACCAGAGAAAGCCGACCACCAGGGCGCTGAGCACGTGCGGGTAGAACAGCACGATCCGGAAGAACGTGTTGGCCTTCGACGCCCCGTTGACCAGGAGGGCGAAGCCGAGGCCGAGCAGGTTGAGCCCGGCCGTGCCGGCCGCCGCGACCAGCAGCGTCACCAGGGAGGCGCGCTGAAGCTCGGGGTCGTCCAGGAGCTTGACGTAGTTGGCGGCGCCGACGAAGGCGGGGTCGGCGCTGAAGCCGTCCCAGTCGGTCAGGCTCAGGTAGAGGGCCAGGCCGACCGGGATGATCAGCATCACGACGTAGAGGACGGTGGCGGGCGCCACCATGAGGGCGTTGGCCCATCCGTCGTGACGTCTGCGCCGCTCCGGGGCCGCGGCCCCGGTGACCGGGGGCGCTTGCCTGGTGAGGGTCATGAGAACTCCTCCGCCGGCCTCATGGCCGGGGTGCTGCGTTCGTCGGCGAGCCGGGTCATGCGCGTCCGGCCAGCCAGCGGTCGACGCCCTCGGCCACGTCCTTGGGCGACTTGCCCACGTACAGGCCCTGGACCTCGGTGTTCCAGGCGGAGTTGAAGCCCTTCGGCAGGGTGGCGTCGCCGTAGCCCTCGCCCTGGGGGACGCCCTGCGGGGCCTGGTCGAGGATCTCCTGCACCTGCTTCTCCAGCGGGGTGAACTCGCGCTCGACGCCGGTGCGGAAGTTGCCGTCCTGGGCGAGCTGGCTCTTGACCGCCGCCGGGTCGGTGACCAGCCACTGGACGAGCTTGAGCGCCGCGTCCTTCCGGGGCGTGGACTTGAGGATCATGTACGGCGCCGCCAGCGTCGCGCCCTGCGGGCCCGGGTAGGTCTGGCCCTTGTCGACGGGGGCGGGGAAGACGCCGACCTCGAAGTCCTTCTTGGCCTTGGCCTCGGTGGCGGTGAACCAGCTCCCCATGACGTACATGCCGGATTTGCCGGACAGGAACTGGGTCTCGGCGTCGGCGTACTTCATGCCGAGCGCGTTCTTGTCGACGTAGCCCTTGTCGATCCAGGTGCGGTAGCGATGCAGGTAGGGCAGCAGCGACTCGCCCGCCTTGATCTTGCCCGCCTTGACGTCCTGCTGCCAGGCCGGATGGGTCTGGGCCCGGCTGGGGTTGGACAGCTGCAGCACCTGCAGCCCGGTGAGGAAGTCGCCGCCCGTCTGCAGCGGCAGGTAGCCGGCCTTCTTCAGCTTGCCCATGGCCGCGTCGAACTCGTCGAACGTGGTCGGCGGCTGCTCGATCCCGGCCTTGGTGAAGGCGGCCTTGTTGTAGAAGACCAGCGACTGGGCCTGCACGCCGACGCCGACCGAGTAGATCTTGCCGCCCAGCCTGGCCTGCTCGGCCAGCGGGGTGTCCTTCGCCCACGGCTGATCGGTCAGGTCGAGCATCTGCTTGGCCAGCGTCTCGTCCGCCATCAGCGTCTCCACCACGTCGGGCGCGTTGCCGGCGGCGAGCTGCTGCGGCAGCGTGTCGGCCACGCCCTTGCCGGTCGGCGCCTCGATCTTGACGTCGATGCCGGGGTTGGCCTGCTCGAACGGCTTGACCAGCCCGTCCCAGTACGCCTGGGTGAGGTTGGGGCTGATGTTGACCAGCATCCGGAGGGTGATCTGGCCGCCCTCGCGTCGCTGAGCCTGGGAGTCGCCGGCGAAGCCGCCCCCGCCGCAGCCGGTGAGCAGGAGCACGCAGCCGAGAACCGGTAGGACGAGGGATGGACGGGGGGAACGCATCGCACCTCCAAAGGGGCGAGATCTGCGACGCCTTTTAATGGGTCGTTACTCGATTAGCGATTATTTAATACGTTGGTCACATGGGCCCGTCAAGGGGAAACGTGACGCTACAAATATGTGTACGGTGCCTTGCTGAGTCATAAGTACGTTAAGCTCGGCTCGTGGCAGGACGTGAAGCCGACAACCGGCTGACTTTGGGCGCGGAGGAGCTGGCGACGCTGCGGGAGTGGGCGGGACGCACACCGGAGGGAGGGCTGGCGCTGCGCAGCCGCATCGTGCTGGCCTGTGCCGACGGCCTGTCCCGCAAGGAGATCGCCGCCGGCCTGGCGGTGAGCCCGGCGACGGTGGCGAAGTGGCGGGCCCGGTTCGTGGAGCGCGGCCTCGACGGGCTCGCCGACGCGCCCAGACCCGGCCGCCCGCGCAGCGCGGAGCGGGCCGAGGCCGAGCGGGTGATCGCCGCCGCGGCCGAAGGCGCCGCCGTGCCCTCCACCAGGACCATGGCCGCCCAGCTGGGACTGTCGCAGTCCACGGTGGCGCGCATCTGGCAGGAGCAGCAGATCGCCCCGCCCGCGGCCCGGCTGCTGCCCAGAGAGCTGCTGTCGGACCGCGTCTACGCGCTCCTGCGCGGCTGGATCGTCTCCGGCGAGCTGCTCGCCGGACAGCGGCTGGTGGAAGCGGAGATAGCCCGGCGGGTCGGCACCAGCCAGGCCCCGGCCAGGGAGGCGATCAAGCGGTTGGCGCACGAGGGGCTGGTCATCTCCTATCCCAACCGGGGAAGTTACGTCGCGGAGATCTCCGACGAGCAGGCCAGGGAGGTCCGCGACATCAGGGTGTTGCTGGAGGAGTATGCCGCACGCGGCGCCGCCGCCCGCATCCAGCCCGACACGTTGCGGCAGCTCACGGCCGATGTGATGGCCATGCGCAAGGCCGCCAAGGACGGCGACATCGGCGGTTTCCGCGACGCGGACCTCGCCTTCCACCGCCGGGTCTGCGCGGCCTGCGGCAACTCCTTCCTGCTGCGGTTGTGGCGGACGATCGAGTCCAACCTGTGGAGCCTGCACGTGGTGGGCAACCCTCTCTACGACGGCGACTGGACGGCGATGGCGGGCCACCACGACGACCTGGTGGCCGCGCTGGCCGCGGGCGACCCCGAGGAGGCCGCCCGCCTGTTCGCCGCCCACGCCCGCGGCGAGGCCTCCCGCACCCGCCCCAGGGCCCGGCCCTAGAGGCTGGCTCAGGCCGACGGCACCACCTCGTACGTCGCCCCGCGCCGGGTGCCGAGGACGACCACGCCCGCCTCGGGACGTTCGACCTTGACCGGCCGCCCGCGTTCGGTGACCGTCACCGCTCCGGCGGTGCGCAGCGTCAGCTCGCGGCCCAGATCGGAGCGGATCCGGCCACGGCGCAGCGCGCCGCCCGCCCACTCCAGGTCCACCTCGAACCCGCCGCGCGCCCGCAGCCCGCGCAGCGACCCGGCGGGCCAGGCGGACGGCAGCGCGGGCAGCAGGTGCACCTGGCCCGCGTGGCTCTGCAGCAGCATCTCCGTGATCCCGGAGGTGCCGCCGAAGTTGCCGTCGATCTGGAACGGCGGATGCAGGTCGAACATGTTCGGCGCCGTACGGGCCGGGATCAGCAGGTTCGACAGCCGCTTGTACGCCTCCGCCGCGTCCAGCAGCCGCGCCCAGAAATTGATCTTCCAGGCCAGCGACCACCCGGCCCCCGCCTCGCCGCGCAGCTCCAGGGTGCGCCGCGCGGCCGCGGCCAGCTCGGGTGACAGGCGCGGGTCGATCTGGTGGCCGGGGAACAGCCCCCACAGGTGCGAGATGTGCCGGCTGCGCGACAGCGCCGCGTCGCCCCGGTAGTCCTCCTGCCACTCCTGGATCTGCCCGAGGTGGCCCACCTGGTTCGGCACGAACCGCGCCCGCGCCTCCTTCACCCGCGCCCGCAGGCCCGCTTCCGTGCCGAGGACCTCCGACGCCTGCTCGAAGGCCCCGAACAGGTCGCGCAGGATCTGCATGTCCATGGTCGGGCCCGCGCAGATGCTGACGTTCTCGCCGCCGTCCTCGTGGTGGCCCACCTCGGGCGAGTGCGACGGGTTCGTCACCAGGTAGCCGGTCCTGGGATCGGTCTGCAGCGTGTCGAGGAAGAACTCCACCGAGCCCTTGATCAGCGGGAAGTGCTCGCGCAGCCGCCGCTCGTCACCGGTGTAGAGATAGTGCTCCCACAACGTCAGGCACAGCCACGCGCCGCCGGTCGGCCACACGCCGTAGAAGGCGAAGTCCACGGGCGCCGTGCCGCGCCAGCCGTCGGTGTTGTGGTGGGCCACCCAGCCGGCGGCCCCGTAGTGCGTCTTCGCGGTCCGCGCGCCCGTCTCCGCCAGGTCCCTGATCAGGTCGAACAGCGGGTCCATGCACTCGATCAGGTTGCCCGGCGCGGCCGGCCAGTAGTTCATCTCGCAGTTGATGTTGATCGTGTACTTCGACTCCCAGGCGGGCGCGAGCGAGTCGTTCCAGACGCCTTGCAGGTTGGCGGCGTGGCCGGGCGCGCGGGAGCTGGAGATGAGCAGGTAGCGGCCGTACTGGAAGTACAGGGCGGCCAGTTGCGGGTCGGTGTCGAGTTTCTGGCGGGCGATGCGCTCGTCGGTCGGCAGCGCGACGGCCTCCGAGGTGCCCAGGTCGATCTCGACCCGGCCGAACAGCTCCTGGTAGTCACGCAGGTGCCGGCGTCGCAGCACCTCGTACGGCCGCCCGCTCGCCTTGGTCAGATGCCGCCCGGCGACCTCGGCGGGATCGCCGCCCACGTCCTTGAAGCTGCGGTAGCTGGAGCCCATGGAGATCAGCAGCGTGACCTCGTCCGCGCCCTCGACGGACAGCGTGCCCCCGTCCGTGCCGACCGTGCCGCCCTTCGCCTTGGCCTCGGCCAGGGCGCGGAAGCGGACCTCGCCCTTCATGCCCTGGGTGTCGCCGCTGACGCCGTCGATCGCGATCGTGGCGCGGCCGGCCGCGGACGTGGTCGTGGCCTGCGGGCTGGAGAAGGCGGCCGTGAACGTCACCGAGCCGGGCTTGTCGGCCGTGTGCCGGACCACCACGACCTGGTCGGGGTTGCTGGCGAAGACCTCACGGGTGTGCCGCACGCCGTCACGGACGTACGTGACCGTCGTGACGGCCCTGGTGAGGTCGAGCTCGCGCCGGTAGTCCGTGAACTCGGCCGAGCCCGGGAAGGTCAGCGTGAGGTCGCCCAGCACCTGGTACGGCGCCTGCTCGCTGGGCCGGCCGAGGAACTTCTGGTCGGCCAGGTTCTGCGCGGCCTGCCACTTGTCCTCCCAGACCCACTGCCTGATCCGCGGAAGGGCGGCCAGCGCCTCGGGGTTGTCGTAGTCGTGCGGCCCGCCGGCCCAGATGCCGTCCTCGTTGAGCTGCAGCCGCTCGGTCTCCACGCCGCCGAAGACCATGGCGCCGAGCCGGCCGCAGCCGACCGGCAGCGCCTCCAGCCACTGGGCGGCCGGGCGGGTGTACCAGAGGGTGAGCGGGTTGCCCCGCGTGCCCGCCCGCGCCGGTCCGGCGGCGACGCCGTTCACGAGCAGGGATCCGGCTGCGGCGCCCAGCCCGGTCGCGAGCACGCCTCGTCGTGTGTAGCCCTCGTCGGTGTCGCCGGTGCCGTTGGTCCTGAGAGTCCTGATGGTCCCGTGATCGGTCACGGTCGCTCCTGTTCCGATGGGGGGGGTTCGGCGCACTCGCCCGAGATCGGGGGTCGCCATACGTCGGATGTATCTCTACGCTTGTCCTGGTTTTCTGTCCAGAGTCCACGTGATTTTCCGGAAACATTGGAGGTCTTGGGATGAGTCGTATCGACGCCCACCACCACGTCTGGGATCTGTCCGCCCGCCCGCACGCCTGGCTGGAGCAGCGCAAGATGGCGCCCGTGCGGCGCACGTTCACCCTCGACGATCTCGCCGGGCCCGCGGCGGCGGCCGGCGTGAGCCGCACCGTGCTGGTGCAGGTGGTGGCCGACGCCGCCGAGACCAGGGAG
Organism: Nonomuraea maheshkhaliensis; assembly: GCF_039529435.1. Classification (NCBI taxonomy): domain Bacteria; kingdom Bacillati; phylum Actinomycetota; class Actinomycetes; order Streptosporangiales; family Streptosporangiaceae; genus Nonomuraea; species Nonomuraea maheshkhaliensis. Next base: position 25,977 of record NZ_BAAAMU010000071.1, on the reverse strand, counting down.
TTCCTGGCCCTGGCCGCAGGGTCGCAACTGGTCGCGGGGGTCGTCGGCTGGACCGACCTCACCGCGCCCGGCGCCGCCGACGCGCTCGCCGAGCTGACCGCGTTGCCCGGCGGGCTGGTCGGCGTGCGCCACGGCGTGCAGTCCGAGCCCGACCCGGCCTGGCTCAGCCGGCCCGATGTGCGACGCCGGCTGGCCGCCGTGGCCGCGGCCGGGCTCGCCTACGACCTGCTCACCCTGCCGCACCAGTTGCCCGCCGCCATCGACACCGTGACCGCGCTGCCCGAGCTGACGTTCGTGCTCGACCACCTGTCCAAGCCGCCGATCGCCGCCGGCGAGCTGGAGCCGTGGCGCGGCCGGATCAGGCAGCTCGCCGCCCGGCCCAACGTCTACTGCAAGCTGTCCGGCCTGGTCACCGAGGCAGACTGGACCGGCTGGCAGGTGGCCGACCTGCGGCCGTACGCGGAGGTCGTGCTGGAGGCGTTCGGGCCAGAGCGGGTGATGTTCGGCTCCGACTGGCCGGTCTGCCTGCTCGCGGCGGAGTACGGCCAGGTGGCCGCGGCCGCCGACGAGCTCTGCGCCGGCCTGTCGGACGCGGAGCGGGCCGAGGTGTTCGCCGGGACGGCGCGCAGGGCGTACCGGCTGGAGGGGTAGCCCCCGGCGGGGGCCGTCAGCTCATGCGGCCTCCACCCGGAAGGTCGTGTGGTACGTCCGCGACTCCTGTGCGCCGAGCCAGATCATGCTGCCGTCCCGCCTGGCCGCCGCGTCACCCGACACGTGGTGCGTGGACGGCTCCAGCCCGACCGCGTAGTTGCCCGAGCGCAGGTTCAGCCACTCGAAGAAGTACGGGAACTCCTCCGCCCGCCACTCCACCGCCACCCGCATGCCCAGCCGCTCGTTGACCACGGCCACGCGGTGCAGGCCGTCGGGGCGGGGGACGAGCGCGTGCTCGTACACCTGCTCCACGAACCCCGGCACGGGCCCGGGGAACGTCAGGTGATCGGCCTTCTGCTCGGCCACGCTGTCGCTCTGCCAGAGCGTCTCGCGGATGTCGGCCTCCAGCCTGGCGCCCTCGTCGAGCAGTGGCCAGCCCAGATTGATGTGATACAGGTACATGTGCGGCGCCGGCTCGAACCCGGCGTTGGTCACCGTGTCGATCAGCCGGATCTCGTTCCCGCCCAGATCCGCCTCGATCCGGCGCACCAGGCGCAGGTTCTCCGCGAAGACCGCCGCCTGGCGCACCTCGCCCTCGGCCCACAGCACGCACCGCTCGCCGTCCCACCGCTCGCCGTAGCCGGTCAGGCGGGCGGGCAGGTTGCCGGCCCGGCCGTGCAGCCCGTGCCGTACGGACTCGCGCGGCGGATACCGGTAGCCGTCGGCCGGCACGTCGCCGCCGAACAGCGTGTGGTCCAGCCCGGCCGTGACGATCAGCCCCGAGAACGAGCGCAGCCACGACAGCCCGTCCTCGTCGTTGTTCTCGTGCAGCCCCGGATGGCGGAAGCCCGTGGGGGAGCGCCAGCCGAACGAGCGCCCCGCGTGCTCGGCGGGCCCGATGTCCATGCACCGGTCCACCAGCACGTCGAACGCCAGCCCCGACCCGGTGCGGAACTCCAGCGCCCTGACCCCGCGCTCGACGCCGTCGGCCAGCGTCACCAGCCGGACCCCGCCGGCCGCGCTCAGATCGCCCGTCAGCTCGGCCAGCCGCCTGCGGTCCCGCGTCATGCCATCACCCACCCTCCGTTGACTTCGACGCACTGCCCGGTGACGAACGAGGCGTCAGGCCCGGTCAGGAACGACACCACGGCCGCCAGCTCCTCGGGCGTGCCGCGCCGCCGCAGCGCCTGCCGTTCCAGGACCATCCGGTTGTACGCCTCCAGGTCCTCGTGGATCTCCTCGGCCGCGGTCGGGAACGCGCCGGGGGAGACGCAGTTGACCCTGATCTCCCTCGGCCCGAGCTCGCGGGCCAGCGCCCTGGTGAAGGCGGCCGCCGCGCCCTTGGTGGAGACGTACGCGGCCAGGTCGGGCCAGCCGCCGTGCATGGTGATCGAGGCGACGTTGACGATCGCCCCGCCGCCCTGACCGAGCATCTGCCTGGCCGCGTGCTGGGCGCACAGCCAGTAGGCGCGCTGGTTGACCGCGACGACCTCGTCGTACTCCTCCGGCGGCACCTCCAGGAACGGCCGGGCGGGATAGACGGCGGCGTTGTTGACGAGAATGCCGACCGGGCCGAGCCTGGCCGCCGTCTCGGTGAAGGCGGCCTCGATCGCCGCCGGGTCGCGCAGGTCGGCCTTCAGGTCGAGTGCGCCGTCGAGGCCGTCCGCGTCGACGTCGAGTGCGGCCACCTGGTGGCCGTCGGCGGCCAGGCGGCGCACGATCGCGCGGCCCAGCGCCCCGGAGGCGCCGGTGACGAGCGCCGTGGTCATGGGGTCCTCCATTCCTCGTGCAGGGTCTTCAGCAGGTCGCGGGCGGGGATGCGGGCGAGCAGCCCGTCGCGGATCAGCGCCGACGAGCGCTCCTGCGCGGCGATGTAGCCGGGGAAGCGCGGCCTGATCCAGGCGGCCTCCATGGTGGCGAGCGTGTCGCGGTAGAAGCTGCTGCTTCCCTGTCCGGTCCAGACCGAGCGGGCGGCCGGTTGGCCCCCTACCGAGGGGAACAGCTCCGCCTGCACCGGCTCCGACACCAGGCGCAGCAGGTGCGCGCGGATCGCGTCGCGGTGCGCCCCGAGATTCGCACTGAGGCGCCGGCGCGATACCACGAGCCCGGTGCCGCCGAGCACGCTGCCCGGCGGGTGGCCGGGCCAGGCGGGCGCGTCGCCGAAGGCCAGGGGATAGGCGACGTAGCCGTACAGAAGCGGGCAGAAGTCCACCTGGCCGGCCGTCATCGCGTCCAGCACGCCGATCGGGTTGAGCAGCGACACCTCGGGGTCCGACAGCGCCAGCAGCTCGGCCATCAACTCCAGCGCCCGCTCGCCGGCCCGCTCGTCGAGGAAGTCCTCCGTACGAGCGGGGCCGCACAGCGCGCAGAACATCAGGAACGCGTGCGGCCCGCCCAGACACAGCGCCGTCCGCGCGCCGGTGGACAGCGCAGTCACCTCCGGCCACGTACGCGGCAGCCGCACGCCGGGCCTGGCGGCGGCCACCTGGGCGGCGGCGTCCAGGGGCAGCGCCCACTGGCGGCCGTCCAGGCGGTAGCTCTCGTACGAACGGCCCGCGAACCGCAGCCCGGCCAGCTCGGCCGGCTCGAACAGCTCCTCCATCGGCACCAGCGCGTCCAGCGCCGCGCCCAGCCCGGGATGGTCGATCACCAGCACGTCGTACGTCTCGCACAACCGCGCGATCGGCTCGGACTCGAACCCCTCCAAGGGCTGCCGGTCCCACTCGATCGGCTCGGGGACGGCCCCGTACCGGTTCGCGCCCGCGTGGTCGAGCCGGGTCAGCTCGTCCAGCGGGGCGTACCCGCGCGGATGGTCCCAGGTCAGTCCTCGCATGCCAGCACGCCCTCCGCCACCAGCTCCTCCGTCTTCTCGGTCGAGTAGCCGAGCTCGCCGAGCAGCTCCCTGGTGTGCTCGCCCACGAGCGGCGCGCCCCTGCGGACCTCGGGCGGGGTGGCGCTGAAGCCGTAGGGGAAGCCGGGGGTGGTGACCGTGCCCTCGGTGCGGTGCTCGTAGGTGACGAACGAGCCGTTGTGCTTGACCTGCGGGTCCTCGACCAGGTCGGCGTAGCCGTAGACGGGGCCCGCCCACAGGTCGTGGCGGGCGCAGATCTCCAGCCACTCCGCCGTCGTGCGCGCGGGCAGGCGGGCCGCCACCAGCGCGGTGATCTCGTCGCGCCTGGTGTGGCCGTCGGCGTCGCCGTCCATCGCGGCCAGCTCCGGCAGGTCCAGCGCCACGGCGAGCCCGTCCAGCCTGGGCATGCCGAGCGCGATGTAGCCGTCCTTGGTGGCGAAGACGCCGTACGGGGCGCGGATGTAGGTGTGGCCGTGCGGCTCGCGCCCGCGCCGCTGCGGCACCCCGCCGACCGTGTAGATCGACAGCTCCTGCATCTGCACGGCGACGGCCGCGTCCAGCATGTTGACGCTCACCCGCTGGCCCTCGCCGGTGCGCTCGCGGTGCAGCAGCGCGGCCAGCGCGCCCTCGAACGCGCTGTAGGCGGTGATGGCGTCGATCGCGTAGGAGCCGGCGGGCGCAGGCGGGTCGCCCTCGCGGCCGGTGCTCAGCATGGCGCCGCTCATGGCCTGCAGCAGCAGGTCCTGGCCGGGGCGCGAGGTGTACGGGCCGCTCTCGCCGTAGCCGGACATCGAGACGTACACGATCCGCGGATTGAGCCCGCTGATCGTCTCGTAGTCCATGCCGAGCCGCTCGGCCACGCCCGGCCGGTAGTTCTGCAGGAACACGTCCGCCGTCGCGGCCAGCCGGTGCACGATCTCGCGGCCCGCGTCGGTCTTGAGGTTGACGGCCAGGCTGCGCTTGTTGCGGTTGAGCGACAGGAACGAGGCGTTCACCCGCCTGCCGGTGGCGCCGCCGGCGGGGGCGTGCCGCTGCCACTCGCCGCCGACCGGCTCCACCTTGACCACGTCCGCGCCCAGATCGCCCAGGCGCATCGCGGCCAGCGGGCCCGCCATCGCGATGGACAGGTCCACCACGCGGTATCCGTCGAGCACGCCCATGTCAGCGGCCCTCGAACGCGGGCTCGCGGCGCGCGGTGAACGCGGCCCTGCCCTCGGCGGCGTCGGCGGTGGCGAAGCAGACGGTCTGCAGGTCGCGCTCGTACTGGATGGCCTGGTCGAGCGGCATCGAGTAGGCGGCCTTGAGGTTGGCCTTGGCCGTCTGGGCGGCGATCGGCGCGCGCCTGGCGATGGTGGCCGCCAGCTCCTTCGCCGCCTTCAGCAGCTCCTCGCGCGGATGCACGTCGGTGACCAGCCCCCATGCGCGGGCTTTCGCGGCGTCGATGGGGTCGCCGGTGAGCAGCATGGTGGCCGCGTTGCCCGGCCCGACCGCGTGCGCCAGCAGCGCCGACTGGCCGCTGCCGCCGATCCAGCCCAGCTTGATCTCCGGGGCGGCGAACGTGGCCGTCTCCGCGGCCAGCCTGACGTCGCAGGCCATGGCCAGCTCCAGGCCGCCGCCGTAGGCGTAGCCGTTCACGGCTGCGACGATGGGCTTGCGCAGGGCGCGGACGGCGTCGCCGTAGTCGCCGCGGTTGCGGAACTCCCAGGCGGTGGCGTACTCGTCGAGCTCGCGGATGTCGCTGCCCACGCAGAACGAGCGCTCGCCCGCTCCGGTGAGCACCGCCACGCGCAGGCCGGGGTCGGCGTCGATCCGCGACAGGCAGGCGCGCAGCGCGGCGGCCATGTCCGGGGTGACGGCGTTGAGTTTCGCGGGTCGGTTGAGGGTGACGACGGCCACCGGGCCGTCGACGTCGAGGAGGACGTCCAAGGGAGCCCTTTCTTGCGGGTAGTTCCAGCGGCTTGCGGCCGGTTCCCGCGGGTTGTGCCAGCGGCTTCCGGCCGGGCGTTCAGCAGCAGAGGCGTACGTGCTGCTCGGCGTCGGCGCGGGCGACCTCGACCACCGTGCGCATGGCCTCCTCGGCCTTGCGGTGGTGGCGTCGCCCGATGGCCTGGGCCACGCGTTCGTGACCGGGCAGCGTCTCCTTGTTGTGCGCCACCGAGCGGGTGTGCACCTGGCGCACGGACCGCAGGGCGATGCTGATCATGTCGTAGATGTAGAGCAGCAGGTCGTTGTCGGCCGCGGCGAAGACCGCCTTGTGGAAGGCGAGGTCGGCCTCGATGAACGGCTCCGGGTCGTCGGCGGTGGCGTACAGCGCCTCCATGGCCTCGTCGATGCGGCGCACGGCCGCGGCGTCGGCCCGCTCGGAGGCCACCCGCGCCGCGCCCGGCTCCAGCGCGACCCGCAGGTCGGCCAGCACCCGGATGTCGTCAGGCGTGGGCTCGGGCTCGAAGCGCCAGCTCAGCACGTCGGCGTCGAGCAGGCTCCAGGACCCGCGCGGGCGCACGATCGTGCCCGCGCTCCTCCTGGTCTCCAGCAGGCCCTTGCCGGCCAGCACCTTCACGCCCTCCCGCACGGCGGAGCGGCCCACGCCGAGCTCGCCGACCAGCTCCTCCTCGATGGGGATGGACGTGCCCGGGGGCAGCGTGCCGCCGACGATGCGGGCGCCGAGGGCCTGGACGACCTGGACGTGCCGGGCCGAGTCCCTCTGGGGATCGTTTGCCACGGCACCGCACGCTATCCCGAGCGGGCTGGAATTCCTAGGCTTTCATCTGATGAAGTTGTTTTTTCATCAGATGAAGTGACTTTTCAGGATATTGGTAGTACCTTTCCGGCAAGTGGTACGACCAATCGCGCCGAGGTACCCACCATGAGCACCGACCCCGCTATCGGCCCTGGCACCCCGTCCGGACCCGCCGCCGACCCCGCCACCGGCGCCCTTTCCGGCGCCGGGTCCGATTTCGCCGCCGCCGATTTCGCCTCCGGCTCCCTGTCGGATGCGCTCTCCGATGCTTTGTCCGATCTGATCCGCGATCTCGGCGAGGGCGCCAGGCTGCCGCCGGAACGGGAGCTGGCCGGGCGGCTGGGCGTCAGCCGCGGCGCGCTGCGCGACCGCCTGCGGCTCCTGGAGGGCTTCGGCGTGCTGAGCCGGCGCCAGGGCTCCGGCACCTACGTGCGCCGGCTGGCCCCGCAAGGGCTCGAATTCGCCCTCGACCTGGCCCTGTCGGCCAGCCACCTCAGCATCGAGTCCCTGCACTCCGTACGGGTGGCGCTGGAACGCCAGGCCGCCAGGGAGGCCGCGCGCAAGGGAGACCCGGTCGCGATCGGACACGTCGGCAAGGCCCTGGCCGACATGGAGGCCGCCGTCACCGCCGAGGACATCGACCGGGCCGACTTCGCCTTCCACCAGGCGCTGCTGCACGCCACCGGCAACGCCGCCCTGACCTTCTTCGCCGACGCGATGACCGGCGTGCTGTTCCGCGCCGTACGCCAGCGCCGCGACCGGCTCAAGACCCACCCGCGCGACAAGGAGCTCTCGCTGGCCGCCCACCGGCCCCTGTACGAGGCGCTGCTGGCCGGCGACGAGGACGCCGCCGGGCAGGCCAGCGACGACCACTTCCAGGTCTGGCACGACCTGTTCACCCAACCCGAGATGCAACGGCCATGACGACGGGCCCGCGCCGGACGCGGCCGGGCGACGCGGCCGGGCGACGCGGCCGGGCGACGCGGCCGGGCGACGCGGCCGGCACACACCCTTGACGGAGACGCGGCCATTGACGGCGCCACCAGGACCCACCCCTCACGGAGACAGGCCATGACGACAACCCTGGGACTCATCCACACTTCGGCCACGCTCGTGCCGGTGTTCGCCGAGTTGTGCGCGAAACACCTGCCGGGCGTCGAGACGTTCAACATCGTCGACGACAGCCTGATCAAGAACACCGTGGCCGCCGGCCACCTCACGCCGAGCACCGCGCGCCGGGTCGCCGGCCACATCGGCTCGGCCGAGGCCGCCGGGGCCGATCACATCCTGGTCACCTGCTCCTCCATCGGCGCGGCCGTGGAGGCGTCCGAGCCGCTGACCGGCGTGCCGGTGACCCGGGTGGACCGCCCGATGGCCGACAGGGCCGTGGCGCTCGGCCCCCGCATCGGCGTGTGCGCCACTCTCTCCACCACCCTCGACCCCACCGCCGACCTGGTACGCAGGCGCGCCGCGGCGGCCGGCGCCGAGATCGAGCTGACCGCCAGGCTGTGCGAGGGCGCCTTCGAGGCCCTGATGAGCGGCGACGCCGCCACTCACGACGCCCGCGTGGCCGCCGCGCTGGCCGAGCTGGCCGGGCAGGTGGACGTGATCGTGCTGGCCCAGGCGTCGATGGCGCGGGTCGCCGGGGCCGCCGAGTCACCGGTGACCATCCTGGCCAGCCCCCCGCTGGCCATGGAACACCTGGCGAAGGAGCTGCATGCGTGAGATGACGGTGGCCACGTACCGAGTGGTCACCCGCCTGCCGCTGGAGCAGGCGGTCAGCGCCATCGCGGGCGAGCAGAGCACCGGCACGTTCGTCAGCGTCGCGGGAGAGACCGACGAGCTGCGCGCCCGCCACAGCGCGGTGGTGCTCGGCATGACGGAGATCCCCGCGCCGATCGGCGAGGCCCTGCCCGGCACGCGCGGGTCGGGGCCGCTGCACGCCGCCCTCGTCAGGATCGGCTTCCCGCTGGACAACACCGGGCCGTCGCTGACGAACCTGTTCCCGGTGGTCGCGGGCAACCTGTACGAGCTGCGCGAGCTGGCCGGACTCAAACTGGTCGACCTGGAGCTGCCGGACGCGTTCGGGCGGGCGTACCTGCCGGCCGCGTACGCCGTCGAAGGCACCCGGCGGCTGACCGGGCGGCCGGAGGGCGTGCTGATCGGCACCATCGTCAAGCCCAACGTCGGCCTGCGCCCGCCCGACTACGTGGACCTGGTGCTGGAGCTGGGCCTGGCCGGGGCCGACTTCATCAAGGACGACGAGGTCAACGCCGACTGCCCGCCCGCCCCGCTCGCCCAGCGCGTCAGGGCCGTGACGGGGGCGCTGGACGAGGTGGAGCGGCGTACGGGGCGGCGGCCGATGTACGCCTTCAACATCAGCGACGAGCCCGACCGGATGCTGCGCCACCACGACATGGTGGTGGCCGCCGGCGGAACCTGCGTGATGGTCAACCTCAACGTCGTCGGCTTCCCGGCCGTTGCCATGCTGCGGCGGCACGCCAGGGTGCCGATCCACGCCCACGTCACCGGCATCGGGGCGCTGGCCCGGCATCCGGGGCTCGGGATCGGGCCCGCGGCGTACCAGAAGCTGGCCCGCCTGACCGGCGTCGACCACCTGCACTGCGGCGGGTTCCACAGCAAGTTCTACGTGAGCGACGACGAGGTGGCCGCCATGGTCGGGGCGGTGCGCGCGCCACTGCTCGGCGGCTTCCCGTGCCTGCCGGTGCTGTCGTCGGCGCAGTGGGCGGGAACGGTGCCGGTCACCCTGGAACGTACCGGGACGGACGACCTGCTGGTGCTGGCGGGCGGAGGCGTGCTCGGCCACCCGGACGGACCGGCGGCCGGCATCACCAGCATCCGCCAGGCGTGGACCGCCACCGCCGCGGGGGTGCCGCTGACGGAGGTCGACTCGCCGGAACTGTCCAGAGCCCTCGAACACTTCGGCGGCGTGGTGACGAGATGAAACCGGCGTCATGACGTTGATCGCCTTCGTGGCCGACGACTTCACCGGGGCGACCGACGCGTTGTGGCAGTTCAGGCGGTTCGGGTTGAGTGGGTCGCTGGTCACGGACGTGGCTCACCTGCACGATCGGGACGACGTCATCGGCGTCGCCACCACCGCCCGCGCGTCGGCCGACCCGGTCGCGGTCGCGCTCCCGGCGCTCAGGGCGGTGGCGGCGCTCCGGCCGCTGGCCGCCCAGTACAAGATCTGCTCGACGTTCGACTCCTCGCCCACGCACGGGAGCATCGGCGCGGTCATCGCGGCCCTGCACCGGGAAGGGCTGGCCCGGCGCGCGGTGCCGGTGCTGGCCGCGCAGCCGGAGTTCGGGCGCTACACGGTGTACGGCAACCACTTCGTCCAGGCCGGGGACGAGGTCGTCCGCCTCGACCGGCACCCGCCCGCCCGCGACCACCCCGTCACCCCCGCCACCGAGGCCGACCTGCGGGTACGCCTGGAGGAGCAGGGCGCGGGGCGCACCGGCCTGCTGCCGGCGGAGGCGTCGGAGGAGATGTACCGGGCGCGGAGCCGGGACGCCGCCTTCATCGCGGACGCCTCGACCGAGCAGCACCTCCGCGCTCTGGGCCGCCTGCTCCTCGCCGACACCGCCCCGGGGGACGTGCTGTTCTGCGCCGGCTCAGGGGGACTGAGCTACGCCCTCGCCTCGGCCCTGACCCCCCACCCCACCCAGTCCCCACCCCACCCACCGGCACCACCAGAAGCCGGGCCGGGGTCGAAGGCCAGGCCGGAGGCAGAGGCCGGGCCGGGGTCAGTGGCGATGGCGGGGTCGGAGGCGTTGGCGAGGCCTACAGCGGGGCCGGTGGCGCCGACAGCGAGGGCAGGAGCGACGGCGAGGGCAGGAGCGGTGCTGGTCGTGTCCGGGAGCCGGTCGCCGGTCACCGTCCGGCAGATCGGCGTGGCGGAGCGGGTCGGCTGGAAGGTGGTGGACGTCTCCACGGGTCAGGACACGATCGTCCAGGCCGAGGAGAGCCTGCGTGCCGGCTGCCACACGATCGTCCAGTCGACCAGGGGCCCGGCCCGCGACCCGGCCGGGATCGGTGAGCTGCTCGGCCGGGTGGCCGCCGCGACGGTCCGGGCCGGGCTGGTACGGCGGCTGGTGGTGGCCGGTGGCGACACCTCCGGCCAGGTCGTCGCCGCGCTCGGGGCCCGCGCCCTCGACGTGATCGGCACGCTCGCCGTAGGAGGCCCGGTGTGCGTGCTGGCCGCGGACGATCCGGCGTGCGACGGACTGGAGGTGGCCCTGAAGGGCGGCCAGGTGGGCGACGACGACTACTTCCTGCGAGCCGCGACGTGAGGCCGGCCGTGGGTTGCGAGGTATGCCCGGTCCGCGATGTGAGATCGGCCGTGGGTCGGGACGTAACCCCGGCCTGCGACGTGAGACCGGTCGCGCGTTGCGACGTATCCCTGGCCTGCGAGGTGAGACCGGGCCCGGATGGCGACGTGGTCCCGGATCGCGACGTGACTCGCGCATCCCCTGGCCCGAGCTGCGGGCCGCGAGTCGGCTCGGGCCTTCGGTCTCCGGCCCGGCCCGAGTGCCGCCTCCGATACGAGGCCAGGCCGTTGCTCCCGTGGCGAGGGTTCGTTCGTAGCCGGGCAGGGGTCCGTACGACCAGGGCGGTATGTCCGGGGAGGGGCGTGCACCACGGGAGGCGGAGGCGGGGACGCGCCTCGGGCGGGATGCCGGCGGCCGGCCCCGACCGGCATCGTGAAGGCATGATGTTTCCGGATTTGCAGGGCAAGGTAGCGCTGGTCACCGGTGGTTCGGGTGGCATCGGGCGCGAGACCGTACGGGTGCTGGCCGCCCAGGGCATGCGTGTCGCCGTCAACGGCCGTGACCCCGCCGCCATCGAGGCCACCGTGAACGAGGTCCCGGACGGCCGGGCCATCGGGGTGGCGGCCGACACCACCGACCAGGCCGCGGTCGAGGCGATGCGTGAGCAGGTCGAGCGGCGTCTGGGCCCGGTGGACGTGCTGGCGGTCTTCGCGGGCGGTGGCACGGGCCGGCCGCGGCCGATCGACGAGACGACCGCGGCGGACTGGCACGCCACCGTGGACGCCAACCTCACCTCCACGTTCCTCGTCATCAGGACCTTCCTGCCGAGCATGAGAGAGCGCGGACAGGGCTCGATCATCACCATGTCGTCCCTGGCCGCCCGCACCCCCACCCCCGCCTCCGTGGCGTACACGGCGGCCAAGGCCGGGGTGATCGCGCTGACCAGGCAGCTCGCGTACGAGCTGGGCCCGGCCGGCGTGCGGGTCAACAACGTCGCGCCCTCGACGATCATGACGGAGCGCCTGGAGGGACGGATGCCGCCGGAGTTCGCCGCGCGCGTGCTGGCCGAGCACCCGCTCGGACGGCTCGGCCGGCCGCTGGACGTGGCCAACGTGACGGCCTTCCTCGCCTCTGACGCCTCCTCCTGGCTGACGGGCCTGACGATCGACGTGGCCGGCGGCAAGTGGATGCCATGACGGCCCGAACGGCCCGGCGCGGACGCCCCGGCCCGGACGACTCCCCGCCGGTCGCCGCAGGAGCCGCCGCCGGGCCGCCTGCGGGCGGGAGCGCCGGGAGCCGTTTGACGGCGCGCACTCACCCCTCAGCGAATATGGTGTGGATCACGTAGGTTCGTCCTCATTCATGTACGGATCCTGTGACACAGGGCATCTGCGAGACGTCCGAAAGGGGATCTGGTAGGCGATATTTCCGCAGGTCGAGGCCGGGAAGCGAACTCGTCTGACAGGGCTCGTCGATCTTTTGTGAGTGACCTGACCGTTATATGGCTCCGTTTCTGCCTGTTATCCCTTTTCTTATATTGTTCGCGTTGATCGCCATCCCGCTGACATGTGAATTTCACGACGCGGGACGGGTTTACGTTGAGGGGGCGCTGCTCCGCCTGTGAGTTCGCGCCCTCGATCAGCGCGAACGGAGAGTAATGGGCAAGTACCTGCTCCGCAGGTTGGCAATAAATGTGATCTTGGTAGCCATCGCGGCCAGCCTCGCGTACATGCTCGCGGCGACGACCATGAACCCGCGAGCCGCGTACGAGGGCCGGCAGCCGCCGGTGCCCGAGGCCGTCATCGACGCCACACTTGACGCCTACAACCTGAACGACAAGACCCCCGTGCTCGTGCGTTACGGCACCTGGGCCAAGGGGGTCGTCACCGGGGACTTCGGCAAGACCTGGAACGGCGGCTCGGTCAACGGCGAGATGGGCCGGCGCATCATGGTCAGCCTGCGCCTCCTGCTGATCGGCACGGTCCTGGGCTTCGCCCTGGGGGTGGTGCTGGGGGCGGTCTCCGCGGTGAAGCAGTACAAGTTCAGTGACCGGTTAATCGGGGTCAGCTCTTTCGTGATCATGGCCATCCCGGTGTTCGTGCTGGCGACCCTGCTGGCGATCGCCACGTACAACCTGAACAGAGGGCTGGGGTTCACGCTGATCGAGTACACCGGCGAGTACAACCCGCGGCTGACCGGCTGGGACCAGTTCGTCAACCGGCTCAACCACCTGATCCTGCCGACGATCTCGCTCAGCCTCGGCTCGATCGCCTTCTACAGCCGGATCCAGCGCAACATGATGCTGGACGTGCTGGGCCAGGACTTCGTCCGCACGGCCATGGCCAAGGGGCTGCGGCGGCGGACGGCGCTGACGAAGCACGCGCTGCGCACCGCGCTGATCCCGTCGGCCACCTACTTCGCCTTCGCGTTCGGGACGATGTTCACGGGAGCCACGTTCACCGAGAAGATCTTCGCCTGGCACGGCATGGGCGCCTGGCTGGTCGACTCGATCAACCAGAACGACGTCAACTCCGTCGCCGCGGTCACCTTCTTCGCCGCCGTCTGCATCCTGTTCGCCTCCTTCCTGTCGGACCTGCTGGTCGCGGCGCTCGATCCTCGGGTCCGGGTGAGCTGACATGCGTTCGAAAGTCGTCTTCAGGCGCCTGCTGCGCAACAACCAGGCCCGGTACGGGTTCGTCGCCCTGGTCCTGCTGGTCGGGCTGGCCTACGTCGGGCCGTACTTCGGCGCGTACGAGTGGACCGAGAAGGACTTCATGTCCTTCCTGTCGCCTCCGGGTGGTGACCACTGGTGGGGCACCACCTCGATCGGCCAGGACATGTACGCGGTCACGCTGCGCGGCATGCAGAAGTCCATCATCATCGGCCTGCTGGTGGCGCTGATCTCGACCGGCCTGGCGGCCATCGTCGGCGCGTTCGCCGGATATTTCGGCGGATGGGTGGACCGGGTGCTCATGTGGGGTGTGGACCTGCTGCTGGTCCTGCCGAGCTTCCTGGTCATCGCGATCATCTCGCCGAGACTGCGCGAGGGCACCTGGCTCTGGTTCGTCGCGCTGCTCGCCGCGTTCTCCTGGATGATCACCTCCAGGGTCGTGCGCAGCATGACGCTCTCGCTCCGCGAGCGGGAGTACGTCCTGGCCGCCGTCTACATGGGCATCCCCCGCTGGAAGATCATCTTCCGGCACATCGTGCCCAACCTGTCCTCTCTGCTCATCATCGACGCGACGCTCAACGTCAGCGGCGCGATCATCGGTGAGGCCGCGCTGTCCTTCTTCGGGTTCGGCATCCAGCCACCCGACGTCTCGCTGGGCACGCTGATCGCGGCCGGCTCCGGCAACGCCACCGGCTATCCGTGGCTGTTCGCCTTCCCCGCCGGCCTGCTGGTCGCCCTGGTGCTCAGCGTGAACCTGATCGGCGACGGCCTGCGCGACGCACTCGACCCGGGGAGCAACACGTGAGCATTCTGGAGGTCAAGGACCTCACCGTCACCTTCCCCGGCGGCATCGAAGCCGTGCGCGGCGTCAGCTACGAGGTCGAGCGCGGCGAGGTGCTCGGCATCGTCGGCGAGTCCGGTTCCGGCAAGTCGGTGACCTCGCTGGCCGTGATGGGCCTGCTGCCGAGGAACGCCGTGGTGGACGGCTCGGTCACCTTGCACGGGCAGGAACTGCTCGGCATGAAGGAAGACGACCTGGTCAAGGTGCGCGGCAAGGCGATCAGCATGATCTTCCAGGATCCGCTGTCGGCCTTCACGCCCGTGTTCACCATCGGCGACCAGATCGCCGAGGCCGTCCGCATCCACCAGAAGACGGGCAAGGACAAGGCCGCCAAGCGGGCCGTCGAACTGCTCGACCTGGTCGGCATCCCCAACCCGAGCCTGCGGGCCAAGGCGTTCCCGCACGAGTTCTCCGGCGGCATGCGGCAGCGCGCGATGATCGCCATGGCCATCGCCAACGACCCCGACCTGCTGATCTGCGACGAGCCGACCACCGCGCTCGACGTCACCATCCAGGCCCAGGTGCTGGAGGTGCTCAAGACCGCGCAGCAGGAGACGGGCGCGGGCATCGTGATGATCACCCACGACCTGGGCGTCATCGCCGGCATGGCCGACCGGGTGCTCGTCATGTACGCGGGGCGGCCGGTCGAGCAGGGGCCCGTCGAGGACATCTACTACCGGCCGCGGATGCCGTACACGATGGGGCTGCTCGCCTCGATCCCCAGGGTCGACGGCGAGGAGGGGCCGCTGGTGCCCATCGACGGCAACCCGCCGTCGCCGGCGGCGCTGCCGCCCGGCTGCCCGTTCGCGCCGCGCTGCCCGATGAAGGTGGACATGTGCGACGACGAGGAGCCGCCGCTGACGGCCTTCGGCGGCGGGCGGCACGTGGCCTGCATCCGCGCGCACGAGATCGAGCACAAGAACCTGACCGGGGCCGACGTGTTCCCGGTGCCGGTCATCCCGCCGAGCGACGTGGTCCGCGTGCCGCGCGCCGAGCGGCCGACCGTGCTGGAGCTCGACCAGCTGATCAGGCACTACCCGCTGATGAAGGGCGCGGTCTTCAAGCGCCGCGTCGGCACGGTGTACGCCGTCGACGGCATCAGCCTCGACATCGCCGAGGGCGAGACGCTGGCCCTGGTCGGGGAGTCCGGCTGCGGCAAGACCACCACGCTGCAGCAGATCATGCAGCTCCAGCCGCCGCAGGGCGGCCGGGTGGTCGTCCTCGGCAAGAACAGCGCCGAGCTGGACAAGGCGGCGCGCAAGGCGCTCCGCGGCGACCTGCAGATCGTCTTCCAGGACCCGATGGCCGCGCTCGACCCGCGCATGCCGATCGGCGACATCATCGCCGAGCCG
This sequence comes from Nonomuraea maheshkhaliensis, assembly GCF_039529435.1. Classification (NCBI taxonomy): domain Bacteria; kingdom Bacillati; phylum Actinomycetota; class Actinomycetes; order Streptosporangiales; family Streptosporangiaceae; genus Nonomuraea; species Nonomuraea maheshkhaliensis. Next base: position 10,576 of record NZ_BAAAMU010000071.1, on the reverse strand, counting down.
CTGCGCGCGCACGGCGTCAAGGAGGACGTGGCGGGCAAGGTCGCCGAGCTGCTGCGGCTCGTCGGGCTGGCGCCTGAGCACGCGGAACGCTATCCGCAGCAGTTCTCCGGCGGCCAGCGCCAGCGCATCGGCATCGCCCGCGCGCTCGCGCTGGAGCCGAAGCTGCTGGTGCTGGACGAGCCGGTCTCGGCACTCGACGTGTCCATCCAGGCAGGCGTGATCAACCTGCTGGAGGAGCTGAAGAACAGGCTGGGCCTGTCCTACCTGTTCGTGGCGCACGACCTGGCGGTGGTACGGCATCTCGCCGACCGCGTGGCGGTCATGTACCTGGGCCGGATCGCCGAGATCGGGACGGTCGAGAACGTCTACGACCGTCCGGCGCACCCCTACACGCAGGCGCTGCTGTCGGCGATCCCGCTGCCCGACCCCGAGATGGAACGCACCCGCAAGCGGATCCTGCTCGAAGGGGACCTGCCCAGCCCGGCGGATCCGCCGTCGGGATGCAGGTTCCGCACCAGATGCCCCAAGTTCGCCCGGCTGAGCGAGGCCGAGCAGCGGCGGTGTGTGGACGAAGAGCCCTCGGTTGCCCGGCTGACGCGTGCCGTGGACCACGGTGCCGCCTGCCATTACGCGGAGGAGATCGAGGTCATCACGGCCTCGGAAAATCAGGAGGAAGAGTGAAGGTTCATTACCGTGCGGCCGCTGGGCTGGCGGTCCTGGCCATGGCCGTCGCGGCCTGTGGCGGTGGCGGCGGCACCGAGAACAAGCAGCCGAACGCCGAGCAGTCCAAGCAGGCTCAGCAGCAGATGACGGAGACCCCGATCATCAGCATCAACTCCGTCCCGTACGCGCAGGTCAAGGACGGCGGCACGCTCACCCTGGCGATCGGGCAGTGGCCCACGCAGTGGAACGGCAACCACGTCGACGGCAACCAGGCCGACACGGCGACGATGCTGGACCCGATCATGCCGCAGCTGATGATGGCGGACGAGAACGCCACGTTCACGCCGAACAAGGACTACGTCACCGACGTCAAGAACGACATGTCCTCGGGCAAGCAGGTCATCACCTACACGCTCAACGACAAGGCCAAGTGGTCGGACGGCACGCCGATCACCTGGAAGGACCTTGAGGCGGCGTGGAAGGCGAACAGCGGCGAGAACAAGAAGTTCAAGCCGGCCTCCACGGACGGCTGGGACAAGATCGAGTCCGTGGTCAAGGGTGACTCGGACAACATCGCGGTCATCACCTTCAAGAAGCCGTACTCGGAGTGGCAGGGCCTGTTCAACCGCGGCACCTCGCACCTCTTCCCGGCCGAGCACATCGACACGCCGGAGAAGTACGAGAAGGACTACCTGCAGAAGATCCCGGTCACGGCCGGTCCGTTCAAGGTGGAGTCCCTCGACGAGGGCACCAAGACGCTGACCCTGGTGCGCGACGACAACTGGTGGGGCCAGAAGGCCAAGCTCGACAAGCTGATCTACCGGGCCATCCCCGACCCGGCCGCCGAGGTCAACGCCTTCGCCAACGGCGAGCTGGACGCCGCGGAGATCGCCGCCGGCGCCCCGGCCGACCTGAAGCGGGCCAAGGAGGTGCCGGGCGCCGAGATCCGCAAGTCGCTCAGCCCGAACTGGCGCCACATCACGGTGAACAACCAGAGCGAGTTCCTGAAGGAGAAGGAAGTCCGCCAGGCTGTTCAGTACGCGATCAACCGTGACGTGATCACGCAGTCGGACCTGAAGGACATGGAGTGGCCGCTGCAGACGCTCGGCAACCACGTCTTCATGAACAACCACAAGGGCTACGTCGACAACTCCGGCGACCTTGGCAAGTACAACCTGGACAAGGCCAAGCAGCTGCTCGACACGGCCGGCTGGAAGCAGGAGGGCGAGTACCGCAAGAAGGACGGCAAGGAGCTCGCGCTCACCTTCGTCATCCCGACGGCGACGCCCATCTCGCAGACCGAGGGTGAGCTCACCCAGGCCATGCTCAAGGAGGCCGGGATCAAGGTCACGATCCGCCCGGTCCCCGTGGACAAGTTCTTCAACGACTTCATCATCAAGGGCGACTTCGACCTGGTGCCGTTCTCCTGGATCGGCACGCCGCTGCCGCTGGGCTCGCTGCCGCAGATCTACAAGACCGGCTCGGAGAGCAACTTCCCCAAGATGAGCGACCCCGAGGTCGACGCCGCCATCCAGGCGGCCGTGGACGAGATGGACCCGGCCGCGGCGATCACGAAGGCCAACGAGGCCGACAAGCTGATCTGGGACCGGGTGCACACCATCCCGCTGTACCAGCGGCCTGAGATCTTCGCGACGAAGAAGACGCTGGCGAACTGGGGCGCCCGCGGTTACAAGTACTACGACTGGACGGCCGTCGGCTTCACCGGCTGACGCTCCGTCACCAGGGACCCCCGGCCGCTCCGGCCGGGGGTCTTTCGTCTATTTCGCGAACTCCTGGATCGTCATCGGCGGCCGGCCGCCGTGCCGCTCGATGCTTTCGGTGACGCGGTAGAGCGGGTGGTCGCCGGCGCCGATGAAGCGGAAGAGCGCCCACAGGTGGGTCAGGTGCTCGACGGTGACCGCGTCGCCGTACACGTCCGCCGCCCACGCCTCCCACTCCTCGGGCGGTACGTCCGCGTACGTCACCCCGAGCGCGTCCGCCGCCTCACCGGCCCTGGCCATCTGTCCCGTCACCAGGCATACCGGGTCTGCGGGAGCTTGGTCGAGCAGCAACCCCGTGCCGACCCTGGCCACGTCCTCGGCCGCGACCAGCGGGATCCACGTGTCCGCGGGGCCGAGGGGGAGCGCCAGCCGGCCCGCCGCGGCGGCCACGACGGCGAGGTTCTCGAAGAACACCGCCGCCCTCAGGTGCACCGCGCCCACCCCGGCCCAGTCGAAGACCTGCTCCGACACCCAGTGACGGCGCATCCTGGGCGTGCCCGCCTGGGGGGAGGCGTCGAGCTGGGAGACCTCGACGACCCGCTCGACCCCCTCCTCCCTGGCCGCCGCCGCGAACGCGCCGGTGGCCTCCAGCAGGCCGGCCGTCACCGGGTAGGTGAAGAACGCGCGCCTGATCCCGCGCATGGCCGGGCGTACCGACGAGATCTCGCACAGGTCGCCGACCACCACCTCGGCGCCGAGCTCGCGCAGCTCCCGCGCCCGGTGATCGTCGGTGTGGACGAAGGCGCGCACGGCCTCGCCGCGCCGTAGCAGCAGGTCCACGACGTGCCGCCCGGTCGAACCCTGCGGCCCGCCGGCCGCTCCCGTGACCAGGATCATCGCCGCTCCTCAAGGTTCGGGGTGGCAGGGAAGAGCTTCCGGCCGGCCGGAGTCATCGGCGCTCCCCAAGGGTCAGGGTGAGCAGGCCGAGGCGTTCCAGGTCGCGCAGGAACGGTTCGGCGGGGAACGCCTCGGCCGGGGCGTACACGCCCGGCTCGCCGGGGCCCAGGCCGTCGGCCAGCCGGACGGCGGCCTCGACCGAGGTCAGGGCGCTCATGCGCCACAGGTCCCGTCCGCGCGCCTGCCCCGCCCGGCCGCCGCCCTCGGTGATCACCTGCACGGCGACCGTGAACTCTGAGCCCGCCCGGGTGGCCGCGTCGGCGTCTTCGCTGGTGAACGCCTGCTCCTCCTCGAACGTCGCCGCCGTGAGCTGCGCCTCCACCCGTGCCGTCCGTACGTGCCTGGGCACGGTGACGACCTCGGAGAACGGCACGGGGGCGATCATCGTGCGCGGCCCCAGCGGCGGCGGGAACGGGAAGACGGCGTTGCGCGGCTCGACGTAGCCGACCCGCTGGACCCCGTCGGCGAACGTGATCCGCTGCGTGTCGGCGAACAGCAGCTCGGCGGTCGCCTTGGCGCCGGTGGTCAGCCGCCAGCCGCTGATCGCGTACGCGGTCACCACCCGCTCGATCCCGGCCGTCCCTGCGGCCACGGCCCCGGCCAGCAGGTCGCCCAGCCCGCCGTAGAAGCTCATCGCCGTGACCATGGTGATGCCCGCCGCCCGCGCCGGCTCCGTCATGGCGTCGAACATCCACTTCGTGTGGTGCTGCTCCAGGGCGTGGTCCACGTAGTGGCAGCCGGCCTCGGCGGCGGCCGTCGCGACCGGCTTGCCGGTGTGCGTGAACGGACCCGCGCAGTGGATCAGCACCGCCGCCCGGCCGGCCAGCTCGCGTAAGGCGGCGGGGTCGTCGAGCGCGGCCTGGTGCACGGGCGTCCCGCCGAGCTCGTCGGACAGGGCTTTGAGCGCGCCGCCGTCGCGGCCTGCCACGATGACGTCCCGGCCCCGGGCGCGCAGGTCGGCCGCCACCAGGCGCCCGGTGTGGCCGGTGGCGCCGTAGACGGCGATGTGCGGTGATGACATGGCTGCAACTCCTCGGTTTTACGTCACTATGTTCGGAGATTTCCCATCGCGTCAATGAGAATCCGAATATGTGAGCGAGAAACCGGGAGGGCGGCCGAGCCTCTGTCCGGGCTCGGCCGCCCCGGGTGATGCCGGTCAGCCGTGGGAGTCGGGCACCGAGCCCTTGAGGGTGATCCCGCAGGACGGTCCGTTCGGGCCGTCGAAGCGGACGGAGTCCCAGAAGTCGCGGAAGTCGATGTAGAAGTTGCCCTTGCCGCGCGGGCTGGTCACCGCCGTGCAGCCGCCGTAGCCGGCCTCGGAGTAGAGGTGGATCCAGGAGCCCGTACGGTTCCAGTCGGACTTGCCCCGGTCGGCCATGCCGAGCGCGGCCAGGTCGGGCGTGTTGCCCTGGATCTGGATGACGTCCCCGGTGCCGTCGAGCCCGGAGAACATGCAGTAGTAGCCCTCCTGGCATCGGTCGTACCCGTCGGCGGCCTGGGCCGGCCCGGTGAGGGCCGTCGTCATGGCCGCGGCGGCCAGCGGTAACGCCAGAATGTGAAACTTCTTGCCCACAGTTCCTCCATGGCCGAAACTTTCTTTCGGCTCGAACATACAACGCGCGATCTTGTCAGGAAAGGGGTTGACTTACGCCGCCGCGCCGAGGGACACCTCGACCGAGCCGCGGGTGCCCCAGCGGTTGACCCGCCGGCAGGTCAGCAGGGCGTAGACGTACATCGGGCGCAGCACCAGCGACCGCCAGACGGAGGCCAGCGGGGCCAGCGCGAACGCCAGCAGCCGCGCGCCCGCGCTCTCGTCCGAGCGGCGCACGGTGAACAGCCGCAGCGCCATCAGGTAGTTCATCGCCGCCCCGGCCTGCGCCGCCGCCAGGGCCAGCTCTCCCAGCCGCCCCCGGTACGCCGGGTCGGCGACCAGCACGACCGGGACGGCCAGGGCGAGCAGCAGGTGCAGGTACTCCGCGACCGTGGTCCAGAAGACCGGCCCCGTCAGCGGCTGGTAACGCAGCCACCACAGGTGCCGCACCGCGGTGCCGCGCATCCAGCGCAACTGCTGCTTGGCGTAGTGGCCGAGCCGCTCGGGCGCCAGCGTGAACACCATCGACGACGGCTGGTGCACCGTGTGCCCGGACAACGAGGCGTAGAAGGTGAGCATGGAGTCGTCGTTCATCTGCGTCGGCCGCCCGCGGAAGCGCTCGTTCTCGTACGCGCCGGCGCAGGCGCGGACGACGTCCGCCCGGTAGAAGGCCAGCGCGCCCGAGTTCATCGTCACCCGGCGCAGCACCGACTGGGCGCTGCGCAGGCCGCTGGTGAAGGGCAGGTACAGCACGCCGGTCAGCCGGGTGAGCAGGCCGGCGGTGCGGTTCAGCACCAGCACGTGCCCGGCCACCGAGCGCACCCGCGGATCGGCGAACGGGGCCAGGCCCTCCCTGACGGCGTGCCGGTCGAGCACGGAGTCGCTGTCGAGGGTGAGGAAGACGTCGCCGTCGTCCTCGGCCAGCACGTGCATCTGGGCGAAGCGCTTGCCCCGGTTGCCGGTTCGGTCCCAGGTCGTCTCGATGCCGCGGAGCATGGCCTCGCACTCGAAGTCGCGGCGTACGTCGTCGTAGCGGACGGGTTCCCCGGCGAACGCCGACCCGTCGTCCACCACCCGCACCCGGTTCACCGGCCGGCTCTGTGTCAGCACCGAGCGCAGGCACGCGCGCAGCGCCTCCGGGTCCTCGTTGTAGACGGGGATCTGCACGGTCACCCGCAGGGCGTCGATCCGCTCCCGCGCGTCGGGCGGGACCTTGATCGGCCGCTCCATCCAGGACAGCGGCAGCCACCACAACAGCGCCAAGGAGACGAGCCAGACGATGGGCAGGTGGCCGGCCGCTCCCGTCAGGGTGGCCAGCTGGGTGACGGCCCAGGCCGAGCAGGCCGCGACCGCGAACGCGCCGAGGACGAGGAGCCCTCCCGATCCGGCGTAGCGGGCGGTGAGCTTCCCTGGTGCGACCATGTCCTGGCCCTTTCGTTGGTCCTGCCCGTTTCGTCAGCGGGACATCGGGTCCCGGCCGCGCCGGAACCCGGTGCGTACCAGGAAGGCCCCGGCCAGTACGAGTGACAGGCAGACGCCGACCAGCCAGGGGTGCCCGCCCGCGAGCGCGGCCACGGCCACGCCGCCGCCGAAGCCGGCCAGAGATCCGTACGCCATGCGCCACTCCTTCTCCGCGCTGATCTCCACGCTGATCCTCGCGCTGATCAAGCTGACGCTGCGGACCTAGCCGGAGGCGGGTTCCGGTAACCCCTCGGCCGCTTAAAGGCCCGTGCAACAGCTCGCCGCGAAGGGGACGCACGGCCGGGTCAAGGGGCGGTGAAAGTTTCACCGTCTCCCGGCCTGTTTCCGCCGGTGCCGGTCACCGCGCCGGCCGGTGCGGCGGGCCGGGCAGGGAAACTCGGGCACGGGAGCCTACAGTGCCCCTGGGACCGCCCCTTCGAGCCGGTTGGAGCAGCCTGCGATGAGCAACCCGAGCAGCAGATGGACGAAGGTGGCGGCGGTGCTCGCGCTCGTCGCGGCCGGCCTGGTCATGCCGCCGGCGACGGCTACGGCGGCCTTCCCGCCATCGGACCGGGGGGCCTTCCCGCCATCCGACAGGGCGGTCCTCCCGTCACCGGCCACAGCCAGGGCGGCCTTCCCCTACCAGGACCCCGGCCTCCCGGTCCCCGTCCGGGTCGCCGACCTCATGTCCCGGATGTCGCTGGACGACAAGCTCGGCCAGATGACCCAGGCCGAGCGCGGTTCGGCCAGTGCCGCCGACGTCACCGCGTACCGGCTGGGCTCGGTGTTGTCGGGCGGCGGCTCCGCGCCGCCGGTCAACACGGCGGCCGGCTGGGCGGACATGTACGACAGCTATCAGAACGCCGCCCTGGCGACGCCGCTCGGCATCCCGCTCGTCTACGGCGTGGACGCCGTGCACGGCCACAACAACGTCGTCGGGGCCACGATCTTCCCGCACAACATCGGCCTCGGCGCCACCCGTGACCCTGACCTGGCCGAGCGGATCGGGCGGGCCGTGGCCGAGGAGGTGTCAGGCACCGGGATCGACTGGAACTTCGCGCCCTGCCTGTGCGTGGCGCGCGACGACCGGTGGGGGCGTACGTACGAATCGTTCGGCGAGACCCCCGACCTGCCCGCGTCGATGACCTCCATCGTGACCGGGCTGCAGGGCGAGAGGCTGGGCGGGCCCGCCTCCGTCATGGCCACCGCCAAGCACTACGTCGGCGACGGCGGCACCACCGGCGGCGCCGACCAGGGCGACACCCGGCTGTCCGAGGCCGACCTGAGGGCCGTGCACCTGCCGCCGTTCGCCGCCGCCGTACGACGCGGGGTCGGCTCGGTGATGATCTCGTTCAGCCGATGGAACGGCGTCAAGGTGCACGGACACCGCTACCTGATCACCACGGTGCTCAAGGAGGAGCTGGGCTTCGGCGGGTTCGTGGTCTCCGACTGGAACGGCATCGACCAGATCGACGGCGTCCCCGGCACCTCCGCGCTCGACGTGCGCACCGCCGTCAACGCCGGCATCGACATGGTGATGGTGCCGGTCGAGTGGCGCAGGTTCATCGACCTGCTCCGCGCCGAAGTGCGGGCCGGGCGGGTGAGCACGGCGCGGGTGGACGACGCGGTGCGGCGCGTGCTGACCAAGAAGTTCGAGCTCGGCCTGTTCGAGAAGCCCCTGACCGACCGCTCGTACACGGCGAGCGTGGGCAGCGCCGCGCACCGGGCCCTGGCCCGCCAGGCCGTGGCCAGGTCGCAGGTCGTGCTGAAGAACGACGGCGGCGTGCTGCCCCTCGCCAGGACCGGCGGCAAGATCTTCGTGGCGGGCAAGAACGCGGACGACATCGGCAACCAGAGCGGCGGCTGGACGATCACCTGGCAGGGCTCGTCCGGCGCCATCACCCCGGGCACCACGATCCTGCAAGGCATCAGGAACACCGTCGGATCCGCCGCCACCGTCACCTACAGCAGGGACGGCAGCGGCATCGACGGCTCCTACCGGGTGGCCGTCGCCGTCGTCGGCGAGACCCCGTACGCCGAGACCAAGGGTGACCGGCCCGGCGGGCTCGGCCTGGACGCCGCCGACCTGAACACCATCGCCACCCTGCGCGCCTCGGGCGTGCCCGTCGTCGTGGTGCTCGTCTCCGGCCGCCCCCTCGACATCGCCGCCGAACTGCCCGGCTGGAACGCCGCCGTGGCAGCCTGGCTGCCGGGCACCGAGGGGCAGGGCGTGGCCGACGTGCTCTTCGGGCTCGTCCCGCCGACCGGGCGGCTGCCGATGACGTGGATGCGCGCCTCGTCCCAGCAGCCGATCAACGCGGGGGACGGCAAGGCGCCGCTTTTCGCGCAGGGGCACGGGCTCACGTAGGTCACCGGTCGGTGTGGATCCTGCCGAACTCGACCAGCGGCGTCCCACCGGCGAAGTTGCCGTCGACCTCGGCCCGCTCGGCGGCGCTGGGGTTGGCGTTGGTGCAGCTCACGGGCGCGCTGGAACCCGACATCAGGTCGGTGCAGCGCCCGGTGCGCCGGTCGGGCAGGCCCAGGATGTGGCCGATCTCGTGGGTGGCGATCCGCAGCGGGTAGTAGCCCTGGTCGACGGCCTGCCGGCCCATCCAGATCGTGCCGCGTCCCAGGCTGGTGGGCAGCGCTCTGGGCCAGCCGTTGTCGGCGAGCACGACGAAGTGCGCGGGCGTGCCCCTGACCAGCCGGACGTTGGCGACACTGGAGTTCCACACCTGCGCGGCCTGGTCCACGGTGGCGCTGAACTCGGCGGCCCGGCCGGCGTCGTACCTGAGCACCGTGACCAGCCCGGTGGCCTGCGCGGGCGCGGTGACCAGCAGGAACGCCAGGGACAGCAGGGCGCTGAGCATGAGGCGGAGCGGTCGTGACACGGATCCTCCTGGGGGAGTGGGGGGTGCTGTGAACGGTATGCGCGCTCCGTCCTCCCGAAGAGCTGTCAGATTGCCCCTATCACGGTGATATGGCGCACTGGCGACACCGTGGCTCGCGGAACTGTCAGTGGCCGCGTGCAGACTCGATGCATGCAGAACGAGGAGCCCGAGCCGCTCGAGTTCGGCGAGATCGCCCTCACCGGCTGGAACGCCCACACCGACAAGATGGCCGAGGTCGGCTTCCTGACCATCGCGGGCAGGCTCCCGTCGCTCGTCGGCCAGGCGCTGCGGATGGCCTGGGCCGCGAGCCCGCGCGACACGCTGGCCACGGTCGCGCTCAACCTGCTCGGCGGCGTGTTCACCGCCTTCGGCCTGCTGGCCACCACAGGGGTGCTGACCGCGCTGTTCAGCGAGGGCCCGACCCCCGACCGCGTCATGGCCGCGCTGCCCAGCCTGGCGCTGGTGGCGGGCGCGGCGGTGCTGCGCACGGCGACGCAGGCGGGCGCGGGCTGGGCGCAGTCCCGGCTCACCCCGCAGATCACCCGCCACACTGAGGAGCGCCTCTACGGCCTGACCAGCCAGGTGGAGCTGGTCGCCTACGACGACCCCGACTTCCACGACGCGCTCGAACGCGCGGGCAGCCGCGGCGTGTCCGTGGCCGACCCGGTGGTGGGCTCGGCCGTCGGCGTGGTCACCGCGGGCGTCGGCATCGCGGCGGCGGCCGGCGTGCTGGGCGTGCTGCACCCGGTGCTGCTGCCGCTCCTGCTGCTGGCCGTGCTGCCCGACGCCTGGGCCGCCGTGCGCAGCGCGCGGATGCGTTACTCGACGATGTACTCCCTGATCCCCGCCCGCCGCCGCAAGTGGATCCTCGCCGGCCTGCTCGCCGAGCGCGAGAACGCGGCCGAGGTGCGCGCGTTCACGATGCGCGGCTTCCTGCTGCGCGTCTACGACACCGTCGCCCGCGCGGAGCAGGACGTCATGCTGCGCCTGGCCCGGCGGCAGACGACGGCCAGGCTGGTGGGCGAGGCGCTCGGCGGCCTCGGCACGGGCCTGGTCTACGTCGCGCTCGGCATCCTGCTGACCGTCGGGGCGATCCCGCTGGCGGTGGCGGGCACCGCGGTCCTCGCCATCCGATCGGGCCAGTCATCGCTGCTCAGCCTCATGTACGCCACCAACCGCCTCTACGAGCAGGGCCTCTACTTCACCGACTTCCTCGACTTCTGCGCCGACGCCGAGAGACGGCTGACCGGCCCCAGGCCGCTGCCCGTCCCCGGCTCCTTCGAGCGCATCAC
>NZ_BAAAMU010000070.1:0-58580 GCF_039529435.1 Nonomuraea maheshkhaliensis | reverse complement strand
CGTCTGACCACTGCATATATCCAGGTCAGCTAACAAATGGCGGCTGCCGTACTAGATCGCACGGAGTTGCTCTGTGACGCTTGTGGGCCGTTGGTTGTCGACAGAGCGCCCTCCGGCGAGTGATCCTAGAGGGCGGTGGTTTTGCGGAATACTGCGGCAATTTGCTGGTCGCCCATCATGTCGGCGCAATTGATCTCGGCGAGCCTGTTGACCTGCAGGGACGCTTCAATGCGCACATTCTGCAGATTGTGCGAAGGCTGTGGGTCAGCAGGCTGACGACACTGCAGACGTGAGCCCTGGTCCTTCTCAGCTTGACGCACAGTGCTGGCGCTTGCCTGGTGCGACAGCCGGAACGGCGTACGGTTGCATGCTAGGTTCAGAATCGGAAGCCGAACAGGCCGCCGTCTTCGTAGGCATCAGTGAGTCGGGTAGTCAACTCGTATGGACTCGAGTCGAAACCACGCCTTTGTGCTTTCCCCAGGTCATCACTATTGATAGTCGCAATGTATTGCAATCCTTCTTCGCGAGAGACCTGTTCGGCGAGTTCGAATGCAGCCTTAAGTTGTCGATCATCGACACCATCAAAAAGATGACTATCGTGCACAAGGAAGTCGGGGCCTCTGTTATGGCGACGAGCGATGACTGCCAACGTTAGATCGAAGCAAAAGATAACCATGCTGCCAATGCCTCGACTATCGTCGTCATCAATGCGAGGTGTGATCTTCAAGCTATTTCGCCCAGCCTCAATCGCAAGATAGCCCGCTCGCTGTTCGCCGTACAGCTTCTTTGCAAACTGGTCGAAAAGAAGAGTGGCCTCGCTGCTTTGCGTAGCCCGATCCTCCAGGTCGGCCGCCATCTCGTCCTCAATTTGAACTCGCATGGCAGTTATCTGGCGAGCACTCGCCTCAAGAGCTTGTGCTGCAGCCAACCGATTCCTCAAAGCGTCTAGAGACGCTTGTTCCTGCGCGTACACGCGCTGGAGTACTGTAAGCGCCTCAAGGGCTCCTCCTTCGTCGAGTTGTCGCAGAATCTGCGCCTGTTCATCCCCCAGGCGTTCTCTCTGAATTCTTCGGCCTTCGAGCTGCCGTTGCACCGTGGATATCTCATCACTCAGATACCGGTGGCGATTGCGTACGACAGATTCGTGGAAAGCGCGGACGTCTTCGAAACGGCGTCGAACCTGATTGGAGAGCACAACGCCGAGTTCCTGGTAGACGCGCTCTACATAATCGACTTCAACCCCGTTTGTTTCACGGATAGCTGATTCGAGGTCCTGCAAATTCCGGCGGTCCACTACATCTTCATTCGTAAGTCGCCGGATCTCTTTAGATATGGCGTCCGCGCGTTGCTTCAAGTTTTCATATTCAGGAACGACCCGGAAGCTGTCTATCTGCTCTCGCAACCGTGTAATTCGCGCCTCGGCAACCGTAATCTGACCGCGGAGCTCCGCTGTGTTACCAACGATGCGTCCCCATACCGGGTCGTTGACAGCCTTCCTCAATTGGGTTCTTGTAGCTTCTCTCGCCGAGATCTCGCGATAGCGAGTCGCGAGTCGCCAGTCCAAACCAAGCAGGTATGCCAAGTTGCTCGCCGCAACGACTTCTGTCTGGCGGGCATGGGTGCGAATCGGTTCATTGAAGGCGTGAGAGCTTACCCGGCGAATATAGTATGAGAGAAGGTTCCGCCCGCTTATGCCGTCATGTTCATCCTTCAGACCGAACAACGCCGCTTCGATAAGTTGATTCCACTCCGACAACGGAATATCGGTGGTGCCGAAGTCAAGTTGCCCCTGCATCCCAGTAGTGACGTCATGATCAAGCTCTACTGCGTTCGGATTTGTTCCGATGCGCGTTACGCGCAGTGTGTCAGGAACGCCCGGCCAATCTAGGTGCAATCTAAAACGAATGCCACGCAGAGCTTTCTTGGTTGCTAGGTGCTTATCTGGTCGCGCCCCTAGGAGGAAGTGGAGCAACTCGATGATGCTGGACTTCCCGGCACTGTTACGGCTGTCTGTAGCAGCAGAGACGGAGGTGGTGTCTGCAACGACAATATTAAGTCCCGGGGTGAAATCGAGTGTCTTAAAGCGGGAGTCATCAGCTGTTAGCTTCCGAAGCATCTACCCTCCTAGTAACTAGGAGGCCATCTCGGGCTTCGATAAGACCCATCGCGTATAGAACATCCAGAGATAGCGTGAACCAGCCGAAGGATATAGGCGCATGGTGGCTATTTTCTAGTCTCCATGATCGGAGCTTGTACCATGCCTGGCTAACTGATGTGGGTCCGTCAATTTGTTGCAGGATCTGGGCGCCGACAGCCAGCAGTGCGCGATCGGGGGCGATCCCTTTTGTAGGCGTGATCACTACGCGATCCCTGAAGTTGCTGGTCGCCAGTTAGGTGTAGGCTGCTCAAATATATCGCATCTCTCAAAGAAATATGCAAGTACAACCCATGCGGCACGATGCACTTGCGGGTGCTGACGGGCGTTGCCGAGAACATACTCTTCTAGATGCCAAAGGATATCTTCCGGATCGTCCAGAAGTTTACGCGTTTGACGGTAATACATAGAGAAGCCAGCTGCGATCTCGTCCACCTCTTGAGGGTTGATGAGTCCTGCAAAGTACTCATCTACGAGGTGCGTGTATTTCATGGCTTTTACGAGATCTTCCCGACTCTCGCCATCGAGGCCGTTGTAGTCAAGCTTTAGGCCGCTGACCTCCTGTAGGTCCATCATGGGATCGGCGGCACGTCGCTTATCACGAAGATGGCTAAGAAGTTCGGCTAAATCCTCCAGGCCAACCCCATACGTCCGCTCATGTACCGGAACAACGCAGCCAAGTAAATCTTCGATCTGATCAAGGCTCAGCTGCATGATTTCCTGCCACAAGCGCCTTCTGCCCATGTGATCAAACTTCAGCGGAGCATGGTCGCGTGTAGCGATGGCGATTATAGACGCCATGTCCGGGTGGGTTCCGCGATAATCATTATGTACAAATACGAACGTGTCGAACTGACCGTTGCGCTTCGCCTTGGCCTTTTTTAGATCTGATGTGAACTTACTCTTGATTTTGTAGACATCGAAAACCTGAGGGGCATAGACAGCGTAGAGTCTGCGGTTGTGAAGGCTGAGGCCGTCACCGCCCTGATCGCCAATATTTCCATGCGTCCTAATATCGACATAGTCGGTATAGCGGGCCGCCATAAGATTATGGAAGAAATCCTCGAACGCGTTTTCGTATAAGTCGGGTAGCTTGTGTAAGAAGCTCAGCCTGGCGAATGCTCTCTGCTCGAACAGCATCGCACCTCCCTGATCCGACCATCCTTATGTTGCTATCGTACAGTTTTGGATCAACGTTTCAACTAGTAATTGCCCGTCTGTCCCGGTAATGTGATCAACTGGCTATGCCCTCCGTTGGTCAGGAGGATGTCGGTGGGCACCTCTACTCGATCACTCATGGTCGCTCTGCGCTGGCTCAGCAGACGAAGCGGATACTGTTTTGCCTGGTAGTGGCGGATCAGATCGCGGCTTCGTGGATAGCTGGTGCCCCGAACGAGGGGACAATCTTCGGTGACTGCGCTTTGTTCCGATGCGGTCCTCACGCGCAATGGTTGGCTCGTTCGGATGCCCTCATCCTGGGCCAAGGCGCCGATCTTGCAGGGGTTCGACTGGAGGGCCCGCTCCTATTAACCCAACCTCCTGCAGACCCTCACCCGCGCCGCGGCGGCCGAGCTGTTTGGGAAGGACCAGCGCGCCCAGCGAGTGCCGTACGGTCGTGGCCTGTTCTACCTCATCGACCTCAACGCCAAGATCAGCTCCGCTCGCCGTGGCCGCCGCTCGCTTGACGATCTGGTCCTCGCAGTCCTCCATCGGTGGCGCGATGGCGAGAAGGTAGGCGTTCCCGAGTGGCTCGACCTGGTAGAGGCCGAGCTGGGGGTGACCGGCCGCGACGACTTCGCCGTCATGGAGGCCGGCCGATGGACAATCCCGGCTCCTGACGTGCTCGACCCGCACTTCACTCGCGAACAGACCCAGGAGTACGTCACCGAGTTGGGTTTCGACCTGGCCAGCCTCGAAACCCGCATCGTCAGCGGCCTGATCGCTGGTTGGGCCGCCGAAGAGGCAGGTATTCGGGAGGTGATGTGACGATCGAGGCGCGCCTGCCGGTTCCCAGGTCGCCGAGAGCGCAGGTGAGGAGATCACCCTCACCCTTCAGCGCGGAGACACGGCCTTTCCGGTGACGTACGCGCCACGTGGTGGCCGTGCCCCGCTTCCAGTGGAAACGCGCATGATGACGATGCCTGCTATCAGAGCTGTTCGTGAGCAGGGAGCGGCGGGGGAGGCCATGCCGCTGACTGGCGCTCACGAGGCTTCAGGGGTCGTCCCATTCCTGATCACGGCCAAGATACTTGACCAACCATGAGCAGCCGCGTACGTGAACGTGTGCGACTAGATCTAATACTGTCGGATGTCGCTGTGCCCGTAATCTTCACGGTGGACCTCAACTGGTTCATGCAATGACCTGCATGATGCCGTAAACATCCCACGGTACCCGAAGCGGGACACTACGCTCAGATCATGGGCCGGATACCATACGAACAGACAGGCGTGAGCACGCCTGTCTTCGGCGTTGAGTGGCAGAAGAAGAGTACGGATCACACAATCGCCCACGAGGTGATCGTCTTCCTCGAAGATCGCCGACTGCTCTTTGGTGACCGACATGTCGAAGATGAGCGGTTCTGCATAAGCTCAGCGCTCCAGATTCGGGCGTTCCTTACCGAACAACTCAGACGGTACGACATGGGCAGGGAGCTCCACCTTGCGCTGAAGGCTATGAGGGCTGCATTCCGTCACTTCGTCGATGTTGCTGGCCCTGAGGGTGAGAACTTCAGGTATCGGATGGGCTCCAGTGGAGCCGATCGTTTCGGTCTAGCGCTCGGCGACCTGAGATCTCGGGTGGGCTTTTTTGTAGCCGCTATAGCCACTCAATACGAGATCGCAATAGATGAGGATCTCTCTGCCATCCTTCCGCCGCCTCCCATGGATGAGGATGATCAGGAAGGAGGAAGTTTCATGGTTCCCCGGTTCTGATGGGAAGCGGCCATTTCGGGAAGACCCGTGAGCGTACTCTAGGCCGACGAGGAGCTTGACCCGCGCGGCTCACACCCCACGCCGTGGTCGTCCCCATCCAGATAGCGGCAGTACTCGGGATCGACTCCAGCTTGCATGGAATGAGGCTATAAGCGTTGCCCTCCGCGCAGATGTTGTGGGCTCGATGGTTGGCAGCGTCTCGTCGTGAGACTCTCTATACCCAGCCACTTACCGTAACGACTCATCCTTACTGCTGACTCACACCTAGAGGAGTCTTATCGTCTATGCTGTACAGTCCTCGTCGTCTGGAAACTCTTCTAGGGATAGCTCCCCTAGAAGGGGTGACCTACCAGCACATCACCGCTTTGGTGGGAAACCCCAACGCCCGAGAAGCGGAAGATCTGGACTACAAGCGTGAGTACGCATCTGGCGACAAGGAAAGGACGGAGAAGGGCAACGAAGACATTGCCGTTGACATCGCGACCTTCGCCAACCACGTCGGCGGCCTGATCATTGTGGGCATGGCCGAAGTGGCGGAGGTTCCCTCGAAGGTGATGGATATCGAGTTCGGCAATATTGAGAGTCGAATTCGTCAGGCAGTTGCCTCGCGCATTCATCCGATGCCGAACTTCACTCTCCTGCGCGTCGAAAACCCCGACAGCCCTGGAAGAGGAGTGCTGCTGATAGGGATCCCGCCCAGCTCATATGCACCGCATGCTGTGTCCGTTCCTTCTCGCCGTGAGAGTGGTTTGCGCTGGCCGCGGCGGCACGGGGCCGACAAGGTGTGGCTGGTCGAGTCGGAGATTGCAGCCGCCTATCGGCGGCGTTTGATGAGCGCTTCCGGCCAAGAAGAGCGGCTACGTGAATTGGAGAGTTCCGCCGTATTCGTAGCAGCCCGAACAAGCGAGCAGATTCCTCGCCCACTTCCGGTATTCATGGTGTCCCTCGTGCCAGATCTGCCCGGCGACATGCTTGTGGATGGGGCCGCTGTCGATCGGCTTCGGCAGCAGGCCAGGGACGAAGTCGTCATGCTGGGTGCAGTAACCCCGACCTTCCAAGATGTAAGTGTTGGCCATCGCCGGATAATTGCGGAATCGCATCCAGGGACGGGACACGCGGTGCGCGCTGAACTGCACGCCGATGGCGCCGGCACTTTCGTCATCCATCCAGAGGCCATCAACCCCTCCTCCGGAGACGAGACTAAGGTTGGGATACTAGACGCCGAAATTGTCTTGCGCACCATCAGCGCCTTGCGTTACCTCGGTCGGCATGCACGCGACCGTACAGGTGCGACGGGATCAGCTCTGCTACGTGTCATGCTACTTTCCGACCTATATCTGCATCCAGCCATAAAGCCGAAGCATTATGGCGAGGAATGGCCACACAACGATCCGAGCTACGGCAGATATGTCGTCGATCTACTAACCCCCACTAAGATAGGAGGAGCCCCTCGTTCCTGGGGATCGCGCGCAGTCAGGCTCGCCCATGGCGAGTCAGTGGCCTGGCTAGACGATCTGTCCGATGATGGCCAGCCTCTGATCAGAGCAGCCGCCCATTTGGTCGGCGACCTGCTGCAGATGTTCGGCATCGCGGAGAACGCACAGGCCAGGCGCGATGGGAGCATTAGTCCTTATGCATGGGGGTCGACCTGGGCGGTGATCGAAAGTTGGGTGCAAGAGTCGGGGATCCCAGTGGTTGGTGGAGCCTAAACCGTCGAATCCGACCAGCGGCCTGCTTCTCCGCCACGACCACCCGTACATCGTGATCGTTTCCCTCTATGTTCCCGCTGAGGCCTAGTCAGTTAAGGAAGACCAGGTCGGACCCCCTTTGCAACGGGACTGTAAAACCGTCGGCTCAGCCTACGCAAGTTCGAACCTTGCACCTGCCACCAGCAGTAAGTGCAGCTCAGAGGCCCTACGGGGCCTCTTCTGCATTTCAGGGGTGTGCAGTCGGATGCCGCTCTGAGCGGCCCGTTGCCGCTGGTCCACCAATATACGTGCAATGATCTTGAGCGCGTTTCCGCAGGTCGGTGGCCCGATTTGGCCAATACGCGGCCAAGAAGAAGAGCCCCGGTGGTGGGCCGGGGCTCTGGGTGCGGTTGGGACGTGGTCATGCGGCGAGTGCATCGCCGATTCGCTTGTTGGCGATCTCCTGTTGGCCGTCGATGCACTTGGCGTAGACCCCTCAGCAGGACATCGACGCTGTGGCCCGCCCTCTCGGCCACGTCCGGGGCTGAGACGCTCGCGTTGAGCCAGAGTGAGACGGCCGCGTGCCGGAGATCGTACGGGCGTTTGGCGAGCGGAGAGGCGACCTGGGCGGGTGCGAAGGCCAGGAGGCGAGCGGCCTGCCAGACCTCGGTGTAGGCGGTTGAGGCCACGACGCCACCGCGTTCGCTGCTGAAGCAACCCGATCAACGTCCCGGACGTCCAGATGTCCCCGCGGGCAATCATGCCGGGAACCTCCGCCATCGGAACCCACTCGACCCGGTCGGCCTCCACCTCACCCTCAGGCGAGCCCACCAGTTCGGCCCCACGCGCCACGAACAGCAGGTGCTCCGCATCCACCATGCCGGCCATCGGCTGATAGCTCACCAGGCGTTCGACGTTCTTCGGCCGGTACCCGGCTTCCTCTTCCACCTCCCGGACAGCGGTCGCCATCGGATCCTCACCGGCTTCGACGAGCCCGCCGGGAAGCTCCCAACCCCACCGATCGAACACGAACCGATGCCGCCACATCACCAAGACCCGATCCTGCTCATCCAGAACGACCGCGATGGCGGCCCGATCCAGATGCACCACGTGATGCTCGAACCGCTCCCCGCCGGGGATCTCCACCTCGGCCAGCCCCAGCCGAATCCACCGGTTGTCGTAGATCAGCCGTTCCCCATGCACGACCCACGATGTCAGAATGCCGATCATGACTCGTGACGACTTCTGGGCGATCCTCGCGGAATGCCCTCCGGCCGCCGGCCCCGACGATGACTGCGACGAACTGACCTCAAGGCTCAGCCGATTACCCCCGCCGGAGATCGTCGCATTCGACCGTCACCTCACTGACCTCCGCCTCGCCGCACATCGGATCGACCTCTGGGGAGCCGCCTACCTGATCAACGCTGGCTGCTCCGACGACGGCTTCGAGTATTTCCGTTGCTGGCTGGTCGGCCAGGGACGTCAGGTCTACGAAGCAGCACTCGATAATCCGGATTCCCTTGCAGAGTACGGGCCGGTCCGCAGTTGCATGCTCGACGATTCCGACGAATGCGAGTGCGAGGGCTTCATGTACACCCCCAACAGGGCCTACGAGGGCGTCATGGGCCAGGAACTGCCCGAGGGCACTGGGGAGTACCCGACGTTGGGGGAGATGTGGGACTTCAGCGATGTCGAGGAGATGCGCCGCCATTACCCGCGCTTGTCGGCGTTGCTCGATGAGGCTGACGCACCCTCCTAAGTGTTGGTAGACCTTGAACCGATCAATCCTCATAAGGGGACGAGGGTCCTCACCTGACCGTCCCTGTGACGGTCGTACGATGGGATCGCCTCCGGCGGGGGCACTCTGGCTCCGGGATGATCGCCGCGCCAGGCGTCGGGCAGTAGGTGGCTGAGGTGGAAGCCTGATCATCCCGCCCGCCATCGACCCGGGACAAGCCGAGCGGACCAGGGCCACGGATACCAGATCGTTCGTCCGACGGGGCGCTCCATCCGGTATCCGTGGCCCGCTTCCCCTGTGGGCGGGTCGACGGCAGGCGGGATGATCAGGTGGGAGGCGTGTGCGTCCGCACGGGGATGTGGCCAGGTATGTTGTCGCGGCAGGCAGAGAAACCGCTGTGGCGAGCGCACTCGACTTCGTCGGACGCTGGGCAGAAGTAGATGTCCGGGCAGCCGCAGTCGTAGAAGTGTGGCAACGGGTCGGGGAGTTGCTGCATGGTCACATGCTCCAGGACGCGTGATCGGGAAGACCACCGTCTGAAGGCTGGCCTTCGCTGGTCGCCGAGGTTCAGCAGGCCAGTATCCGTATATCGACCTGTCCGCCCCTGATTTGCGACAATCACGCTGTGCGTCTCTTATTGAGGTCGGCCTTGGCCGGGTCCGCAGTGGCGGTTCTGCTGCTGCTCCTCCTCGCCTGGCCGACCACCGACTCGGATTCCGAGCTCAAGCTGGCAATGGCGTTTGCGCTGGCGCCCTTCCCGGAAGGGCTTGTTCATCCTCCCAGGACTTTCTTGAGGAGATCATAGGCGGCGTTGACCGCTATGCCGCCTGGGAACTGCTGAGCCGTTGCGGTCAAGACCGACTTCAGCGAAAGCGCGGATGCTACTTCACGGTTCATCTCGCCCGGTGCGAATTCTCGCATGACGGCGTCGTCTTCTTTCCGCCAATCGCTAAGGCTCTCGACTATCTCACCGAGGCTGTAGCGAAGGTAACGGCCGTCGGCGTCGAGCAGTCGGCAGGCGTGCAGAGAGAGCCAGTCGAGGTGGATGTCGTCTTGCAGGTAAGCCATGAAACTGACGATGTCGGCGGTGCCCGAGAAGTTCCACGATCTGGCGTACTGCGCTGGGGAGTGGATGGACCGGAGAGCCTTCTGATGAAGGCTCTCGATCGCCTTGCGGGTTTCGTTGAAGCTCTCGGCATCGAAGCGCCAGCGGTTGATGAGCGGCACTTTCACGTAACCGGCGAAGTATACGTCCCAAGCCTCCCCCGAGCGGACATTGATATATGCGAAGTTGTTTCGAAGGTCCCTGAAGACGATCGACCTCGGGTGGGCGAACACGACGCTTACCATGGCTGTGGCATCGTCAGCTCTTTGGATGCTGCGCCGGATGTGGTCCTCCAGTTCGGTCAGCGCGGTGATTGGGATCGGATATGAAGCCACCGGTTCGAAGGTCTCGCGAATCCGGTGGTGGAGATCCTCCATTGCGGAGACTGTTTCCTCGTCGCCGGTTTCGTCAAGGTATGCGGCTAGCGTTCTGGGAAAGTCCAGGTCGGCAAGATGTCGCTCCAGGGATCCCCGGTAGTCCGTGCCCGCTGCCGCCGGAATCGGGAGCCAGTCATCTATGTCTTGATAGATGTCGCGCAGATAGGCGTCCAGCAGCCTCCTGCCGGTGTTTGATGTGGCGAATCTGTTGAACGGCGCCACGTGCCGCGGGTAGTTCGCGGGGGAGTACGGTCGGGAAAACATACTCGACATGGTAGATGAGCAGGTTGTAGAACAGGTGCCACCGCTCGACGATGTGGTAGCAGACGACGCTGACCATATTCAGCCGGCCGAATCCTTGCCGCGTACTGTCAGCACCACCTGGGCACCAACCGGAAGCTTCCGTCATAATATGGACAGAGGTCGGAACCGAGCAGCATTCATGGTCAGCATGGCTGCAACCATGGCTTACCGCCCGCATGAACGGGGAATCGCCTGCCGCGTGATCGCCGCGGCCACCGTAAGCAAATTTGCTTGGCGGGGGTGGAGATCGGAGCACGAGCTCACATGATTCCTGTCGGGCTGCTGCCGTGGTTCCGCGTGAGCGGTTTGGGGAGTTTACGGTGACGGGGTGGGCATGGCCAAGGCGAGCGCTGATGAGTGGCGCAATCATGTCCGCGCCTGTGGTTCGGTTGAACGGGACCGTGAAGCTTTGGCCCGATTGATCGAGTACAACGGCGATCCGTTCGAGATCGAGCTCACTGGAGCAAGATCCGGGATACGCGCGGGATGATGTGACGTCGCATAGCCGAGACGCGACCCGGAGGCGCAGGTCAAGCGGTCAGTTGGGTCGAGATCGATGATCCCCTGTAAACCGTCGGCTCAGCCTACGCAAGTTCGGACCTTGCACCTGCCACACCAGCGGGAAGAGGCCCGTCACCAGCGGAAACGCGGTGACGGGCCTCTCGCTTCGTGTCCGGGGGTCGACGGCTGATGCCGGCGCTCCACAGTTGATCGTTCCCATTGCGTTCCCAAACGATCAAGCTGTGCAAGACGCCACCAGGGGTGCTCGTGATCAAGCTCTACGTGCTTGAGGAGCACCTCCCCCAGAGCTCCTGCAAGCTGCCGCACCACGGGCCACCCCCACACGCGTGGGGAGCACCTACGAGCCCGGGTGCCGCGCACCTGCCGGATCGGGTCACCCCCACATGCGTGGGGAGCACGTGATGCCGGGGGCCGCGGCCGGGGCCCCGCCGCGCGGCCCGGCCACGCGCCGAACCGGTGAAGGCATTCCTGCGACTCGGTCCCATGCACGTCCCCACTCGGCCCCTCACCGCTTATGCCCTGGACCAGGTCGGTGAGGTGTCATGACCGCGCGGAGCGATCCGGTGCCGGCCTCGCTGGCCGCCCGTCTGGCGGAGGTGGTCAGGCTGGGGAGTGCTAAGGCTGGTCCCGCGGCGGGTTCACCGGCGAACTCCACCTGTCGGCCGACGGTCGCTGCCGGATGTTGTCGCTGGTGCTGACGCCGGGTCAGCGCGGCGACAGTCCGCAGTTCCGGCGGCTGTCGGTTGTCGGTCAGCTGACGGTGGCGGGTTGGGCGGACAGGAGGGTTTGCGTCCAGCCTGTGGTGTCGACGGCACCCTGGCCGCGGAGGTCGTCGCCCCGGCCGTCGTAGGGGTTCTCGTCGTCGTAGCGGAACAGGGAGCCCTCGCTCCGGTGGCCGTAGTACACGCCCCCGCCGGGCGACAGGAGATGGTCGAAGACCTGCCAGGTGGTGTCGCGAAGCTGGTACCTCTGCCAGGAGCCGGCGCCGTTGATCCGGTAAGAGATCAGCCTGCCGTCAGTCGTTGTGCCGAGAATCCAGCCAGGGCCGGTGGTGGTCAGGGTCTTGAGGGTGAAACCGTCGCCGATCTTGGTGTTGCCGCTGATGCCGCTGATCGTGGGCTTGGCCGCGTTGATGGTGTAGCGGCGCAGAGTTCCGCCGGCGATGCCGAACAGGTGGCCGTTGCCGTCGTAGGCGAGGAGGTCGTGGGTGTAACCGCCGCCGAGATGGACCGGCCGATCGAAGGTGAGGCTGCCACTGTCGCTCTGGATGTCGACCCGGTAGAGCCGGCCTTCCGACCCTTCCTCGGTGACCAGGATGGTGTTGGAGTCCAGCGTCGCCATCGCCTTGGGGGTGAAACCCAGAGTGGCCGTGGACACCACAGCGTTATGCGTGCGCTGTCCGGTGGCGGCGTCGATGGCGGTGTAGGTCAACTTCCCGTCCGGTAACGCCCCGTAAATCGAAGCGGTCTCCTTGGAGGAGGAGGCGGGGTTCTGCGCATGGGTGAGGGTTTCCCAGCCCAGGAAGTGCGACGTCCCCATGGGGCGCTTCTGCTCGACCCACTTGGCGGCGTAGGGGAAGTCGCTGTAGCCGAGTCGGTTGTGCAGCGCGTTGTAGCCGACCTCGTAGTGGTTGCCGAGGTCGGCCTTGACCTTGCCGCCGCACAGCCAGCTGGGGACTGAGCCGCTGAGTTGGATCTTGGCGTGCAGGTCCATCGCGCGGCGCAGCCGGTGTTTGGCCTTTGCATACAGGTCTATGCCCTGGTGGTGGGCCGTCTCTGCCACATGGGAGATGGCCGCGAGGCCCCAGCCGGTGTGCCAGAAGTCGCGGCAGGTCTCCTGGGTCAGGCCGTCCACGAACTTGGTCTGGTCGTGCCAGTATTCGATGATCTCGGCCTTGGTGTTGTACTTGCTGCCCGGCGGAGCTTTGGGAATCGACCCGTCGGTGGTGAGGTAGATGTAGGCGGGCAGCCTGCCGTACCACGTCGTGACCGCTTTGTTGAAGGAGGTCCGGTCATCGAGATGTACGGCGATGCCGATGGCGGCATCGGTCATGATCAATTCCCAGTTGCCGTTGTTGTCGGGCCGTCCGGCGAGCAGGGTCGGGAGGTACACGGTGCGAAGCTTGCTCGCTAACCGGCCGGCCTGGCTCCAGCCGCCGCCGTAGGTGTGCTTGATGAGCTCGGCCGCCCGGGAGAAGTTGGCGCCCGCCCAGCCGGTCTGCAGCGGCGCGTTGCTTCCAGTGTGCTTGGTGATCACGGCCGACCAGGCGTCCATGATCTGGATCGCCTTCTTGGCGTAGCGGGCGTCCTTGCTGAGGTACCACCGCAGGGCATGCGTGTAGGCCGCCATCGCGTCCTTACGCTCGTCCGAGCAGCCGTTGTCGGGAATGGAATTCCCGCCGCAGTTCACGTCGGAGCGGGGCTTGGCCGTGTAGGACAGCGAGGCGAAGGAGCTCTTCTGCAGGGCGTCCCAGGCTGACTTCCAAGGCTCCTTGCCGAGGTTGGCCCTGACGAAGTCGAGCTGGGCACGGCTGACCAGGACACCGGGGTGCTTGAACCCGGCAGCAGCCTGTGCGGGCTGCGGAACAGCCAGAGCGGCGGCCATGAGCATCGCGGCAGCAACAGGACGAGCGAGACGCACGGGAATCCTTTCCGAAGGGGCTGGATGGACGGAGCGCGGCATAGCCGGGGCTTCGGGTGGTCGGAGTCAGAGGGCCTCGGAGGTGACGAAGGAGCGCGGGGCGGGGCCTTCCAGCGGATGGCCGACGTTCGCGGGCCCCTGACTCCTGGGCCAAGCTCATGAGCGCCTCGGCCATGGCATCCCGGCACTGGGGTGCGGCGCGCCAGCACCACGTATGGAGCGGATGCATTACCTGGATCCGCAACCACGGCTTGCCGCCGGAACATCCTGTCCGGCCAGGCTCACTACGAAGATCACAACGTACGCCGGACAACGATCCCGGAATCCGGCCATCCAGCTCAGGAGCTGTCTACTAGTTCGTCCACTTGGCCGTGCAGCGGTACTTGCCGTCGAAGAAGGACGCCTCGTAGGTGTACCCCTTCTGCAATGTCATGCCCCGGCTGTAGTGCGTCTCCCCTGAACCCAGGTTGACGTCCAGCTGGCCCATGCCGACACCGTTCTTCAGCGACTTGAACGTGCCGGTGCGCCCCTTGGTCATACGGCCCCAGACATAGGTCGTGCCCTTGTACGTGCCTGTGCGCACCTGGCACTTCAAGCCCGCCGGCCCCGACCAGACGGTGTCGGTGTCCCGGGTCTTGACGTTGCTCGCCTTGCTCGGGTCGTCCAGGCCGCTCACGAGGGCGGTGATCCAGCGGGTGCGCTTGCTCATCTTTGGTCTCCCCCAAGAGTCGATTCTCACGGACGAGCTGACCCTAGGGATCGCCGGTATGTCGGCGGTATATCAAGCCGCAGAGCTCGATCGCGTTCTTGACACGGTCGACCGTGCTCTCGGCGCAAGGACCCACAGCACTGCCATATGCACTCAGCCCGCCGCATGAGGACCGGTCCACAGCCGGCTCAGCCGGCGTTGTCTCCGAAGTATGGACGGCGGCGCTGTCGCCACCATGGCCAGTCAGGTGATGCGCGAGCGTCAGTAGTCGTTCGAGCGACGAAACTCCTGTCGATGCGGCGATCACGCGATGCGTCTGCTATTGAAGTCGGCCCTGGCCGGGTCCGCAGTGGCGGTCGCGCCCGCGCGATCGAAGGGTTCGGTGTGATCACGTGAAGCGACGGGCCAGTGCGAGTTTGTGGATCTTGCCGGAGCCGGTCTTCGGCAGCTCGTCCACGACCTCGACATGGGCGGGGATCTTGTACGCGGCCAGACTGGGGCGCAGGAAGTCGCGCAGTTCGCCGGCCGTGATGAGCGCCCCGGGACGCAGGACGAGGAACGCGTGTCCGGCCTCGCCCCACTTCGCGTCGGGCACTCCCAGCACGGCTGCCTCGGCGACCGCGGGATGCTCGAAGATCGCCGCCTCCACCTCGGCCGGGTAGACGTTCTCCCCGCCCGAGATGTACATGTCCTTCACCCGATCGACCACGTACAGGTGACCGTCCTCGTCCAGCATGGCGAGGTCGCCCGAGTGGAACCAGCCGTCGGAGAACGCGGCCCTGGTCGCCTCGGGGTCGCGCCAGTAGCCGGGGGTGACGTTCGGGCCCTGGATGAGCACCTCGCCCGGCTCGCCGGCCGCCGCGTCGGTGCCGTCGGCGCGCACGACTCGTACGTTCGAGAAGAACACCGGCACGCCCGCCGACCCCACCTTGCGCTCGCTCTGGTCGGCCTCCAGGAAGGTGGCCCCGGGAGCGGTCTCGGTGAGCCCGTAGCCCTGGCAGAACACCAGCCCGCGCTCCTGGTACGTGCGGATCAGCGCGGCCGGCACCGACGCCCCGCCCGCCATGAGGTGCCGCAGCGACGACAGGTCGGCCTCGGCCCACCGGGGCGAGCGGGCGAACGCGGCGAACATCGTGCTCACCCCGAACATCCAGGTGACGCCGTGCTTCTCGATGAGGTCGTAGCACTCGTCCACGTCCCACGACGGCATGATCACCGAGCGGCCGCCCTTGAGGAAGGTCGGCAGCAGGGTCTGGTTCAGGGCCGCGACGTGGAACAGCGGCGCGCTGATCAGCGTCGTCTCGGTGCTGGTGACGTCGACGCCGAGCAGCAGGTTGAAGGAGTTCCACACCAGGTTGCCGTGGGTGAGCGTGGCGCCCTTGGGCCGGCCCGTCGTGCCCGAGGTGTAGAGGATGAGCGCCAGGTCGTCGAGGTCAACGGGCGTGTCGATCGGGGTGGGGTCGCCTTGGGCGAGCCAGGGCTCGTAGTGCTCCTCGCCGAGCGGGACGCGGTGTCGTGGACCGTCCTCCGGCAGGGCGTGGACGACGTCGGCGCACTCGGGCGCGTAGATCAACGTCTCGGCGCCCGAATGGTCCAGCATGTACGCCACCTCCGGCACCGCCAGCCGGAAGTTCAGCGGTACGAAGATCGCGCCCAGCAGGTGTGCGGCGAACATCGTCTCGACGAAGGCCGGATGGTTGCGTCCGAGGTAGGCGACCCGGTCGCCCGCCCCCACTCCCGACGCGCGCAGCTGAGCCGCCAGGCGTGTCGTCCTGTCGTGCACCTCGGCGTAGGTGATGGACCGGCCGGCGAAGACGAACGCGGTCCGCTGCGGCGTCATCATGGCCCGGCGGGCGGGCCAGCCTCCCAGTCCGGTGTTGCGCATGAGGTGTACGGCCTCCTGTCGGCGAGGTCAGGCGTGGGGATCGGCCAGGTCAGGCGTGGGGATCGGCCAGGTCAGGCGTGGGGGGCGGCGAGGTCAGGCGTAGTGGCGGTAGATGGCGCGGGCGACGCAGGCGGGCCGGTCCGAGCCCTCGATCTCGACCTTGAAGTCGAGGTGCATCTGCACGCCGTCGCCGGGGACCTCCTCGACGGAGGCGACGACCGCGCCCAGCCGCACCCGCGCGCCGACCTTGACCGGGCTGGGGAAGCGGACCTTGTCCAGGCCGTAGTTGATGCTCATCGTGACGCCCTGGATGTCGAGCAGTTCGGTGAAGAACGGAATGAGCAGCGACAGCGTCAGGTAGCCGTGCGCGATCGTCCCGCCGAACGGCCCGTCCGCGGCCCTGACCGGATCGACGTGGATCCACTGGTGGTCGTTCGTGGCGTCGGCGAAGGTGTTGACGCGGTCCTGGGAGATCTCCAGCCAGGCGCTGTGGCCGAGGTCCTTGCCGGCCAGGGCCTTGAGCTCCGTCAGTCCGTGCGCGGTGGTCGTCATCAGGCGTTCTCCTTCAGGCCGAGTTCAGGCTGAGTTCAGGCCGAGCAGGCGGGCGGCGTTGTCCTTGAGGATCTTCGGGCGGACCTCGGGCTTGATGTCGAGCTTGTCGAAGTCGCTCAGCCAGCGGTCCGGGGTGATCACGGGGTAGTCGGAGCCGAAGAGCACCTTGTCCTTCAGCAGCGAATTGGCGTACCGGACGAGCTGCGGCGGGAAGTACTTCGGCGACCAGCCGGACAGGTCGATGTAGACGTACGGCTTGTGCGTGGCCACCGCGAGCGCCTCGTCCTGCCAGGGGAACGAGGGATGGGCGAGGATGATCCGCAGCTCGGGGAAGTCGACGGCCACGTCGTCCACCAGCATCGGATCGCCGTACTTGAGCCGGATGCCGCCTCCGCCGGGAACGCCGGCGCCGATGCCGGTCTGCCCGGTGTGGAACAGCGCCGGGACGCCCAGCTCCTCGATGGCCTCGTACAGCGGGTAGGCCATGGGGTCGTTGGGCGCGAAGCGCTGGATGCTGGGGTGGAACTTGAAGCCGCGCACGCCGTGCTCCTCGACCAGCCGCCGCGCCTCGCGCACGCCCGCCCGGCCCTTCCACGGATCGACGCTGGCGAACGGGATCAGCACGTCGGCGTGCTCGGCGCAGCCCTCGGCGACCTCCTCGTTGGAGATGCGCGGGTGCCCGGTGGCGTGCTCGGCGTCCACGGTGAACACCACCGCCGCCATCTTCCGCTCCCGGTAGTACGCGGCCGTCTCCGAGATCGCCGGCTGCCGGTGGCCGTGGGCCTTGAAGTACTCCTCCGAGGCGCCGAACAGCTCGGGGCTCAGCGAGCGGTGACCGTCCTTGGAGATCTCCGCGTGGGTGTGCACGTCGATCGCGACCAGGCCGGCGACGTCCATGGCGGCCATCTCAGGCGCCCTGCCCGGTCGCGGCGGGGGCCTTCGGTGCGGGGATCCCGTACGTCTCGGGCTCGGCGCCGACCCCCGCCTGCCACGACTCGGCGATGGCGTCGGCCGTCCAGCCCCCGTCGGCGAAGGCGACGGCCTTCTCGGCGGGATGCGACCACAGGGCGAGGCGGTCGCCGCCGATCCCGATCGCCTGCCCGGTGACACCGGCGGAGGCGTCGGAGGCGAGGAAGACGATCAGCCCCGCGACGTCCTCGACGGTGCCCATGCCCTCGTCCCTGCGCAGCCAGGCGGGGAACGGCTCGCCGGTCCGCTCGGACTTCTCTATGACGGGCGCGAACGCGGGGATCGTCTTGGTCATCTCCGTCGCCGCGACCGGGACGACCGCGTTGACCGTGACGTTCGCCCTGGCAAGCTCCATCGCCCAGGTCCTGGCCATGGCCACGATGCCGGCCTTGGCGGCGGCGTAGTTGGTCTGGCCGAAGTTGCCGCGCTGGCCGGCGGGGGAGGAGATGAGGATCAGCCGGCCGCCGGTGCCCTGCTCGCGCATCCGCACCGCCGCGGCCCGCGCGCAGCTGAACGTGCCGCGCAGGTGCACGTCGATGACGGCGTCGAAGTCGTCGTCCGACATCTTCCACAGCACCTTGTCGCGCAGGATGCCGGCGTTGGTCACCATCACGTCCAGCCGGCCGAACTCGCTGACGGCGGTCTCGACCAGCCGCTCGGCCACCTCGGCCGAGCCGACGGCGGCGACGACCCCGCGCGCCCGGCCGCCTCCGGCGGTGATGCCCGCGCCGACCTCGGCCGCCGCCGAGGCGTCCACGTCGTTGACGATCACCGCCGCTCCGGCCGCGGCCAGCGCCTCGGCGTACGCGCGGCCGAGCCCGCGGCCCGCACCTGTGACAACGGCGACCTTGCCGGAAAGATCCATGGGATTCCCCCTGAAGTGATAAGGCGGACGAACGCGAATATATGTCACTGTTGTGACGGCCGTCAAAGATTTGCCCAACGTTGCCGGGCTGCCTACGCTCGTGGTGTGACGCGTACCGAGGGGAACGACCCCCGCCAGGCGGCCGCGCGGCCGCAGCCCCTGCTGCTCAGCTTCCTGGGCATCTACGTCCTGGGCCGGGGCGTCGCCGTCTATTCCGGCAGCCTCATCGAGGTGTTCGCCCGCCTCGGCGTCTCCGAGGAGGCGGTCAGGTCCACGCTGGCCCGCATGGCCAAGCGCGGCCTGCTGGCCCGCCATCGGCGGGGGCGCAAGACGTACTTCGGACTCACGGAACGCGCGGAGGAGGTGCTGGAGGACGGGCGCAGTCGCGTCTGGGAGACCGGCGCGGTCAACCGCGCATGGGACGGCACCTGGACCCTCGTCGGTTTCTCGCTGCCCGACAGCGCCACCCGGCACGACCTGCGCTCCCAGCTCATCTGGGCCGGCTTCGGCCTGCTGCAGAGCGGCCTGTGGATCGCGCCGGGCACCAAGGACGTCGGCGGCGTCCTCACCGCGCTCGAAGCGAGCGACCTGCGGGTGGCCGACCACGTCACCGTGCTGCAGGCCAAAGCGCTGGGCCCCACCGAGTCGGCCGACATCGTCCGCAAGGCGTTCGACATCGACGAGATCGCCGGTCGCTACCGCGCCTTCCTCGACCGCTGGGACACCGATCACCCGCTGCCGGGCGCGGCCGACGACCTCGCCCGCCAGCTCCTCCTGCACACCGACTGGCTGCAGCTCATCCGGCAGGACCCGCACCTGCCCGCCGAGCACCTGCCGCCCGACTGGCCGGCGATCCGCGCCGAGCAGGTCTTCCACCGGCTGGCCCGTGTCTACGAGCCGCCCGCGGCGAAGCTCGCGTCAGAGCTCATCTCGGAGATCGTCGAGACGTCCGGCGACCCCGGGCGCGGCAGGACCACGGTCTCCAGCCACTGACCCACCCGATCGGCCACATCCTCGCCGAACGTGCGGGTGTCGACGTTGTCGGCGTGCACCTCGATCACCGGGAACCCGGCCGACTCCAGCGCCCTGGCCGTGAAATAGCTGCCTCTGGGGTCGTCGGAGACCAGGTGCACCACGCCGTCGATGCCGTGCAGGCGGGCCTCCTTGACGTACCACTCGCTCGACCAGGGCGGCGTGTAGAGCTGGTCCCCGAACGCGGCGAAGCGCGCCGCCAGCGCCCGCATCGGGTCGTCGCCGTAGCGGATGTAGCCGTCGGCGGCGATGGCGAGGTACATCGACCAGACGAAGACCGCGCCGTACTCCTCCTGGAAGCGCTGGTAGAAGCCCATGTCGTACCAGAGGCCGCGGCCGATCCACATCAGCCTGGCCCGCTCCTTCTCGCAGGCGCCGACGCCCGCGTCCACGCGCTCGCGCACCTCCTCGTAGAAGCTCCTGGCCAGGTCGCGGGCCCATTCGGTACCCCGGTGCCACTGCGGCAGCATGACGCTGGGGATGCTGTCCACCACGCCGAGCGGCGCGGGACGGGCGCGGGCGATGAGGTCGCGCGCCTTCCTGTTCCACTCCTCCTGCTCGTTGACCAGGGCCATCACCTCGCGGAAGCGGGACTCGTCGAACCGCCTGCCGGTCGTGGTCTCCAGGAACCTGACGAGGTTCTCCAGCTCGGCGGTGAGCAGGTCGAGCCGGGCCGGGCCGACGGCCTCCTCCCACCGGTGCGGCATCAGCTCCCACCAGTTGACCGGGACCTCGTTCTCGGCCGCGCTCTCCAAGGGGAAGAAGGTGACGCCCGGCTCGTGCCCCCAGATGTCGAAGATCTTGCGGGTGACGTCGCCGGTGGCGTCGCCGACGATGATGTCCGGTTTGGGCAGGCCGCCCCACGGGCCCTCGTCGGGGTACGGGTCGAACGCGGAGCCGAGGGTGACCGCGTTGTACTGCTCGGAGTAGTCGGGGTAGCCGCGCCGCCGTACGAGGTCGAGGTAGTGCCCTGAGCGCTGCTTGGCGGTCACCAGGGATGCCCACCACTGGCCGACCGCGTACGGGATGTCCATCGTGCGGAAGATCTCGTGCGGGACGTCCGCGTTGAGCAGCGCGAACGGCTCGCCCGCGGCGACCCGGCGGCGCAGGCCGGCGAACCATTCGCGCTGGTGCCTGCCCGCTTCCGCCGCCGTGGCGAGGGACTTCACGCTGCGCGAGCTCATTTCGGGCATGGGTCTTCCTTCCGCAGGGCGGTCAGGTCGGCGCGCCCGTATTCCTGGTGTTCGAGCAGCACGGCCGGGATGTCCAGCGCCGCGCGCTGCGCGGGGAAGTCCCAGGCCGGGGCCTCGTCCGACTCGCGGCAGTAGGCGACGAACAACTCGGCCCGGCAGCGGCGGACGGCCGCCGCCGCGTACGCGGCCCGCGCGCCGGGCGTGGCCCGGTGTGCGGTCAGGATGCCGCGGTGGTAGTGCTCGGCCAGCGCGTCGAGGCTCGCCGTGCCCACCGGGCCGGTCACGGCGAGGTCGCCGAAGGAGTGGTCTTCGCCGACGATCACGTGGCCCTCGGCCTCGATGGCCTCGTACACGTGCGGCGTGTCGTGGGCGCTGCCGCTCAGGAAGACCCGCCGCCCGGTGTGCTCGTCGAGCCGGTCCGCCTCGCTCAGCAGCCGGGCCAGCAGCGCGAAGTGCTCGGTCACCGGCAGGACGGCGTTCGCCACCGCGAGGAACTGCCGCCCGGTGAGGCGGGCGGGCACGGCTCTGCGCAGCTCGGCGACGGCGGCCAGCAGGCGGCGCCGTTCGTCGTGCGCCGCCACCGCGCCCGCGAGGTCGAGCTCGCGGCCGGTCCACGCCTCAAGCCGGGCGGCGAACTCGCCGACCCTGCGCCGGTTGTAGCGGGCGGTCGTGCGGTGCGGCAGGTGCAGCAGGTCCACCAGGTACGCCTCCGGCAGCCCCCGGCCCGGCTCCACCCGCCTCAGCTCGCGCAGCGCGTAGAACAAGCGCAGCGACGCCTCGCAGTCGTGGGCTACGACCACGCGGTGGAGGTCGCCGAAGGCGCCGTCGAGCAGCCGGGTGAGCACCGAGCGGGCCGCCGGGTCCACCCCGCGCCCCAGGTAGCGGTCTCCTGGCTCGGAGCCGGACTCCGGGTCGCCGGTGAGGCGGATCGCGCGCAGCCCGGCGGCGGTCAGCAGCTCGACCGGCACGTCCGCGCCGACGTAACCGACAACCGGACCCTCCTGAGCACGGCGGGCGTACGCCTCCTCCAGCGCGGCCAGTGCGCTGACCACGTCAGATCACCCCTTCGTCGGCCAGTGCCTTCAGCTCTTCGGCCGAATATCCGAGCAGCCCGCCGTAGATCTCGTCGTTGTGCTCGCCGAGCCCAGGCGCCGGCCGGTCGAGCGCCGCCTCCGAGCCGGAGAAGCGGATCGGCACGCCGGTGCCGTACAGGTCGCCGGGGTCGCCGTGCCGGGGGTGCGTCAGCGGCACGACCTCCTCGCGCTCCAGCACCAGCGGGTCGCGTACGGCGTCGCCGGGCTCGCGCACCTCGGCGGCCGGCACCCCGTGCCGCGCCAGCAGGTCGAGGAGCTCGGCGAGCGGGCGGTCCGCAGCCCACCCGCTCACCAGCTCGTGCAGCTCTCCGGCGTTGGCCACCCGCGCGTCGCGGGAGGCGAAGCGCGGGTCGGCGGCCAGGTCGTCGCGGGCCTGGTCGGTGAACAGGCCGCGCGCGAAGGCGTCGGTGGGGCCGCACAGCGCGAACCAGCCGTCCGCGGCCCTGAACGTGCCGAACGGCGCCAGCCTCGGCACGGTCGCCCCCGTCCGCATGGGCAGGCCCAGCTTCTCGTAGGCGTCGAACGGCTCGCACGCCACCAGCGAGGTCAGCGCCCCGAGCATGGACACGTCCACGTGCTGGCCCTGGCCTGTCGCGTCGGCCCGCAGGACCGCGGCCAGCGTGCCGATCACCGCGTACAGCGGCGCGACCAGGTCGCCCACGGGCAGGCCGAAGCGGACCGGGGGCTCGCCCGGCGCGCCCGCGGTCATCATCACGCCGCTCAGCGCCTGGATGATGGTGTCCATCGCCTTGCCCGAGCCGGGGCCGCCCTGCCCGCCGAAGCCGCTGATCGACGTGCAGACGATGCGCGGGTTGATCGCGCTCGCCCAGTCGTGGCCGATGCCGAGCCGCGCCGTCACGCCCGCGCTGTAGTTGTCGATCATGATGTCGGCGACCCGGACCAGCCCGGCGAGCACGTCGCGTGCCTGAGGATGCTTGAGGTTGAGCGTGACACTCTGCTTGTTGCGGCCGCGCAGGAGCATCGACACCGACATGTCGTCGGTGTCGTGGCGGGCCAGCGACAGCCCGCCCGCGCCGAGGTAGGGGGCGTTGTTGCGGGAGCTGTCGCCGCCGGTGAGCGGGTTCTCCACCTTGATGACGCGGGCGCCGAGCCCGGCCAGCAGCAGGGTCGCGTACGGGCCGGACAGCGCGGTGGTCAGGTCGATCACCGTACGGCCGGCCAGCGGGCGCTCAGCCACGCAGCACCACCTCGTCACCCTCCCAGCGGAACTCCGTCGTCAGGCCCGCCTGCCGCGTGATGCGCTCGATGTAGGCCACGACCCCGCGGCCCTCCGCGTCGTCGCCGAGCGGCACCGGGCGGCCCGCGTCGTCGATCCAGCACGGCACCAGACCGGCCGATACCAGACCCTCGCGGTCGAAGCGGCACAGCGCGATCGCGGTGTTGCGGCTCTCCGGATGGAACGGGTAGTACGGCATGTCCGGGTCGGGGGCGAAGCCGTACAGCTCGACCCTGCGGCGCGCCCACGCGGCCCGCTCGCCCTCGTCGCCCGCCGCCGGGGTCAGCGCCCTGGTGACGGTCACGAAGTTGCCCAGCCCGTGATAGATCGGCCGACCCCGGTACATCTCGACGCCCCGCATGATGTGGGCGTGGTGCGCGAACACCGCCTGCGCGCCCGCGTCGATCGCGGCGTGCGCGACCGGCCGCTCGTACATCGCGAGCACCGCCGGCGTGTGCCCGACGCCCTTGTGCAGCGAGACCACCACGACGTCGGCCTCAGCCGTCAATGCTTCGACGTCGGCCGCCATCCGATCGAGCCCGGCGGGGTCGGCGAAGGTGTAGATCTCGGGTGGGCCGCCGGGGCTGGCGTGGTCGAGCTCGTAGTGGGTGAGCACCTTGACGTACGCGCAGCCCGGCTTGCGAGTGGTCGCCCACGACTCGCGAGGGCCGACGCAGTTGTAGCTCAGCACGCCGACCCGCAGTCCGTCGCGGGTCACGATCGCGGGACGGCGGGCCTCGGCGAGCGTCATGCCGGCGCCCGCGGTGGCCATCCCGGCCTCGGCGGCGTACTTCAGAGTGTCGGCCACGCCCTCGTCGCCGACGTCGTAGACGTGGTTGCCCGCGAGCGTCACCACGTGGAAGCCGGCCTCGGCGACCGCGCGCAGCGCGGCGGGGTCGGCGGGCGGCGCCGGCACGTCGGTGCTGACCTGGGCGGTGGACGTGCTGTGCGGCACCTCCACGTGGCCGATCACCACGCCGCCCCGGCCCAGCGTCTCCCGTGCGGGGTCGAAGAAGGACGCGGGATCGGGCTCGTCGACGACCAGGTCGCCGACGGCCATCACCGTGAGACTCACGACGTGCTCTCCTCTACGGGGGTCTTTCCGGTGAAGCGCGACAGGAAGGCGCGCAGGCGGGGCGACGAGGGGTCGTCGAAGATCTCCTCGGGCGTGCCGGTCGCGGCCACCCGGCCCTGCTCCATGAAGACGCAACGGTCGGCCACCTCGCGGGCGAAACTCATCTCGTGCGTCACGATGATCATGGTCATGCCGCCGCGCGCCAGATCGCGCACCACGCTCAGCACCTCGTCCACCAGCTCGGGGTCCAGCGCGCTGGTCGGCTCGTCGAACAGCATGATCCGCGGGTTCGTGGCCAGGGCCCTGGCGATGGCGACGCGCTGCTGCTGGCCGCCGGAGAGCATCCGGGGATGGGCGTCCGCCCTGCCGGCCAGCCCCACCCGCTCCAGCAGCCGCAGTGCCTCCGCGCGCGCCTCGGCGGGGTCGCGGCCGTGCACCGCCACCTGCGCCTCGACCACGTTGCGCAGCACGCTCCAGTGGCCGAACAGGTTGAACTGCTGGAAGACCATGCCCATGCGGCTGCGCTGGGCGGCCACCCGGCGGTCCGGCAGCGGGCGCAGGTGGCCCCGGTGCGTCTCGTAGCCGAGCA
Source organism: Nonomuraea maheshkhaliensis (assembly GCF_039529435.1). Classification (NCBI taxonomy): domain Bacteria; kingdom Bacillati; phylum Actinomycetota; class Actinomycetes; order Streptosporangiales; family Streptosporangiaceae; genus Nonomuraea; species Nonomuraea maheshkhaliensis. The sequence continues at coordinate 33,921 of NZ_BAAAMU010000070.1, read as the reverse complement.
GTTCCCCGTCGAGGTACATCGCCCCGCCGTCGATGCTCTCCAGCTGGTGGACGCAGCGCACCAGGGTGGACTTGCCCGACCCGGACGGGCCGATGACGGTGACCACCTCGCCCTCGTGCACGTCGAGGCTCACCCCGTCGAGCGCCGCGTGGCCGCCGAACCGCTTGCGCACGTCGCGTACGTGAAGAACCGGCCCGTCGCTCACCGCTGCCCCTTCCCGAAGTGCCGCTCCAGGCGTCGCTGGCCGAGCGAGAGCACGGTGACGACCGCGAGGTACCAGGCGCAGGCGACGATCAGCAGCGGGACGATCTCGTACGTCCTGTTGTAGATCACCTGCACGGAGTAGAGCAGGTCGGCCATCGCGATCACGCTGACCAGCGACGTGCCCTTCAGCAGGCTGATGAACTGGCTCCCGGTCGGCGGCACGATCACCCGCATCGCCTGGGGCAGCACGACCTTGACGAAGCCCTGCCCGGCGGTGAACCCCATCGCTCGGGCCGCGTCGCGCTGCCCCGGGTCGACGGCCAGGATGCCCGCCCTGACGATCTCCGCCATGTACGCGGCCTCGTGCAGGGTGAGCCCGATGACGGCCGCGGTCAGCGAGCTGATCACGGAGTTGGTCGGCCACGAGACGAAGGTCGGGCCGAACGGCACACCCAGCGAGAGGCGTGGCAGCAGGTAACCGAGGTTGAACCAGAAGATCAGCTGCACCAGCGGCGGGATGCCGCGGAAGACCGCCACGTAGATCCCGCAGGCCCAGGCCGCCGGCTTGAACCCGCTCAGCCGGCCGGCCGCGAGCAGCACCCCGAGCAGGCTGCCCAGCGTCATGCCGATGACGGTGAGCAGCAGCGACATGCCGAGGCCGCGCAGGATGTTCGGGTCAAAGAGGTATTTGCCGGCCACCGCCCACTCGAAGCGCGGGTTGGTGAGCAGGAACCAGGCGAACTGCGCGGCCAGCACGAGCAGCACGGCTCCGGCCACCCAGCGCAGGGGGCGGACACGGGGACGGGCGGACGCTATGTCCACGGGGGCATTGATCGGGGCGCTGCTCACTGCGCGCCCGCCGTGTTCAGCGCGGGCTCCTCCACCGCGACCTTCTGGAGCCCGTACTTGTCCATGATCTTCTTGTACTCGCCGTTCTTGAAGATCTCCTTGAACGCGTCGAGCATGACCGGGCCGAGCCCGCTCGACTTGGGCACGAGCATCGCCAGCTGGTCGACGCCTGCGCCCTGCTCGTCGGTCTGGGTGACGTACGTGAAGGCGTCCTTCTCCTTGCCCAGCACGTCGATCGCGGCGCTCTCGGTCATGCCCGCGGCGTCGGCGCGGCCGGACTTGGCGGCGAGGATGGTGCCGTTGGTGTCGGCGAGGCCGATGAAGTCGATCTCCGGCTTGCCCTGCTTGACGCACCAGTCGGTCAGGCGCTTGGCCTGGTCCTCCACGATGCTGCCCGCGGTGCCCGCCACGCGCTTGCCGCACAGGTCGGCCGAGCTCTTGACGGCCGCGGACCCGGCCTTGGGGATCAGGTAGGAGGTCCTGGTGACCATCCACACGATCGCGTCGAACTGCTTCTCACGCTCGGCGGTGTCCTTGACCGGGCCGTTGAAGGCGTCGTAGCGGGAGGCGAGCATGCCGGACAGCGCCGCGGGAAGGCCGTTGACGATCGAGATCTCGGTGCGGACTCCCAGCACCTTGCCGAGGGCGTCCTGCAGCTCCTTGTCGATGCCGGTGACGGTCTTGCCGTCGTCGGCGACGATCCGGTAGGGCGGATGCGAATCCCCGGCGAATCGGATGACGCCCGCCTCCTTGACGGCATCGGGCAGGGCGTCGTACAGAGCCGTCGCGCCGGCCGGACGCTGCGGCTCACCGGCGCCTCCGCCGCACGCCGAGGCGGAGGCGAGCGTCACGGCCGCCGCTCCCGCGAGCATGGTCCTGGACAGTCTCATGGTGGTCCTTCCGCGACCGGCTAATGATGCAGTTAGTTGTGCGGTCGTTTGGGCAAGTGTCACATCTCGGGGTGCACACCTGTCAAGGGCCCATCGTGCGGAGGGGACGGATCAGGAGGGGGTGAGGGTGGAGCCCGTCCTGTGGTGGGAGACCAGACCGGCCAGCGCGGGGTTGAACTCCGCCACGATCTGCCTGACGCGGAACTCGGCGAGCGGCCCGAGGGTGTCGTAGATCTCGACGAAGAGCTCGCGCGCCGCGGCGCGCGGCCAGTCGGCGGGCAGCAGCTCGGCGGGCAGGTCGGGGTCGTGGTTGGGGAACGTCCGCCAGGTGTCCATGATCCCCGAACGCGCCACCAGCGCCTCCGACGCGCCGACGGCGCCCTTGCGTACGCGGTCGAGGAGGGGCGCGTACTGGGCGACGAAGCCCTCGTACGTGCGGCGCAACTGCTCGAAGTCCCACGCCTCCTGCGGCGCCCGCATGCCGGGCAGGCCGAGCGCCTCGGCGCGGAAGACCGTCGCCATGGGGATCTCCAGCTCGCTCAGCACCGCCGCCGCACTGTCGGCCTCGGCCCTGGGCGAGACCCACAGGCCGTCGTAGAGCGGGGCGAAGCCGAGCCAGCGCAGTCGCGCGCGCAGCGTGTGGCGCAGGTCGCGCTGCTCCTCGGAGATGGAGAACGCGGCCATCACCCACCTGCCGTCCCAGGCGCCCTGCTCCAGACCGAAGGACATGATCCGCTGCCGGCCCGCCTGCAGCACCGCGGCGGCCTGGTCGGTCAGCCGGTAGTAGGTGCGCCGCCCCGACTTCGACGACACCAGCAGATCCCGCTTGGTCAGGCGGCTCAGCGCGGCCCGCGCGGCCACGGGGGAGACGCCGAACTCCGCGGTCAGCCGCACCAGGGCCGCCGAGGGGAGCTGCTCGGGCCGGCTGATCCAGTAGTCGCCGAGCAACGTGGTGATCAGGTGCTGCGGGGGCGCGCCCACCTGGAAGCGCGGGAAGTCGACGCCTGCAGCTTCGGCCAGCTTCGGATCATTCACAACCCGAGTATATTGACAACGTTTGCAGGTGCGGTCGTTATCGTGTTGTCATGCGTCGGTGCGGTTCGGTCGCGCCTCGGCCGACGGCTGATTCTGGATTGCCCACGCCTCCCGAGGAAGCCAGTGGGAAGGGTCGTCCATCGCCTCGGCCGGCAGGAACACCGGTCGTGTGAGCAAAAGGTCGCCCGCCCGCTGCACGCCTACCACCACACCAAGGGAAATCGAGCCCGGTTCGCCGGCGTGTAGTACAGCGTCAGGCCGGCCTCCCGGTAATCGGCCATCTCCGCGCGGCCGTCTAGGTACCGCGGGCGCGGCGGGACGCCGCCGAGCGCGGCAGTCACCTCGCCGGGACTCATTCCGAAGTGCAGTGGGCCGACGCTCACGAACGGGGTCAGTGTCCACTGCTGACGCTCGTTCTCCGGCAGTACAGCCCGCCATCCGAACATGGGTAGGGAGCTTACGACAGCGCGAGACTTCGGGCGGCTGGTGCTCTGGGGATCGGTCTGTTTCCTACGGAACGCCGGTTACGACTCCCATCAGGCGCCATCGTGACCCCGACGACGAGCGCCGCCGCAACGCCGAGCTGAGCGACCTGTGGCGGCAGGGCATCCCGATGACTCCGGAGCCCTACCGTCATCCGGCGGAGGATGCGTGAGGAAGCGAGCGTGTGCACTGGGGAATGCGAAGAGGCCCCGGATTCATCGGCAACGCCATCAAGTCCTGGTTCGCCGACCGACTGAAAGGCCGAATGCCAGCGGCTCAGGTGTATTGGTTGTCGCGGATCGGGCTGATGTCGTAAACCCACTGGCCTGGTCGGACATTGACGGACACCTGTAGGTAGACCCTCGATATGGACTTGGAGCCGCCACCGTGGCCGCGTGCGGGATCCACGCGGGCGGAGGACACTCCGTCTTTCGCCGGTGCCGGGCTTGGCACCAGCAGTCCGCTCAGTGCTGCGATTCCCGGTACGGCGCCCAGAATGCGTGTCTTCAACGGTCCTCCGGCAAGGGATGGTTCGGTTGGTCTTGGGGTGTGAACTTCGGTCCTCCGCGTGGTCGGCGGGGGAGATGCCCGTGGTGTCGCCGCGTGGCGGATCGCGATGAGAACGGCGATCGATGGTGCGGCGGGGCCCTGTCTGAGTGTCAGGTTCCGAAGGTGAACGTCCCGCGCAGGACGGTGTTCCGCCTGCTCCAGTAGCTCTCGTGAACGGCCCGGTGGCCGGTCGCGTGAGAATGGTGCTCGTCACCGCGACTGCGACGCCGACGGTGACCGTTTCTGTGCGGGTCGATCGTTCTTCCTTCTCTCGCGCGGACATCGGTCCTCGGGGATTCGCCATGCTCGGACTCCTCGGACGTGAGAAATCCCGGCGGCCGAGGTTCGCCGGAGTGATCGTTGCACGCGTCGGTAGCAGCGTGGAATACGCCGGGTCATCCGGCATCGAGAGGTGCGGCCTGACCGATGATTTTTCCGCGCGGTGCTGGTCTGTACGCCGACTACCGACTCACGGGAGGCTGACGCCATGCGGAAACTGACCTTCGCCATGAATGTGACTTTGGACGGCTACGTTGCCGCGCCCGGCGGCGACCTCGGCTGGGGTGTACCGAGTGACGAGTTGTTCCAGTGGTGGTCCGACCGGGTGGGGGCGACCGGTCTGGCGTTGTACGGGCGCAGGTTGTGGGAGGGGATGAGCTCCCACTGGCCGACGGCCGATCAGCAGCCTGGTGCCACGCCGGCGGTGATCGAGTACGCCGGCCGGTGGCGGGACATGCCGAAGGTGGTGTTCTCCTCGACGACCCGTACGGTCGACTGGAACGCCCGTCTGGTCACCGGTGACGCGGTCGCCGAGATCGCCCGGTTGAAGGCCGAGAACGGTGGGTCCATGGACATCGGCGGTGCCACGCTCGCCGCGGCGGCCATGCGGGCGGGGCTGATCGACGAGTACGTGCTGGTCACCGCGCCGGTCTTGGTGGGTAGCGGTACGCCGTTCTTCACGGCCTTGGACAACTGGGTGAACCTGACTCTGATGGAGACTCGGACGTTTCCCGGCGGGGTGCTTATGACCAGGTACGAGAGCAGGCGCTGAATACGCGGCCACGGAGGCGCAGATTCCGCGCGTGATCTCGGTCCATCACCTCGTGTGATGACAAAGCCGGCCCCGGATTCGTCGGCAACGCCATCAGGTCCTGGTACGCCGACCGGCTGAAGGCCTGAGCGTCAGCGGCTCAGGTGTACTGGTTGTCGCGGTTCGCGCTGAAGGCGAAACCCCTGACCCCGCCTGATCGGGCGTAGATCTGCAGGTGCAGGTAGACCTTCCTTATGGGCTTGGTGCCGGTGCGGATGATGGTTCCGAAGTTGGTGCCGTGGTCGCCGCAGCCGTTGGTGTCCTTCCTCCAGGCGCTGTACCCGGTGGTTCCGTCGGTGTGAATCCAGACAACCCGAGCCCGTACCGGACGGTTGTCACCGGGACAGAGGTCGCGCACCGTGAAGTTCCGGAAGATGACCTTCTTCCGGTTGACGAAGTCGACGTTCGCCCGGACGGACCCGCCACCGTAGTTGGCCGAGCCATTCAGGCGGGCGGAGGACACTCCGTCGGCCGCCTGCGCCGGGCTTGGCACCAGCAGTCCGCTCAGTGTTGCGATTCCCAGTACGGCGCCAAGAATGCGTGTCTTCAACAGTCCTCCAGCAAGAGATGTTTCGGTTGGCCTTGGGGCGTGGAATTCACCCCTCCGCGTGGCCGGCGGGGGAGATGCGCGAGGTGTCGCCTCGTGGCGGATCGCGATGAGAACGGCGATCGATGGTGCGGGGGCCCTGCCTGAGCGTCAGGTCCCGAAGGTGAACGTCTCGCGCAGGACGGTGTCGCGCCCGCTCCAGTAGCTCTCGTGAACGGCCCGGCGGCCGGTCGCGCGAGAATGACGCTCGCGACTGCGACGCCGACGGTGACCGTTTCTGTGCGGGTCGATCGTTCTTCCAGTCCTCGGGGCTTCGTCATGCCCGGATTCCTCGGACATGAGGAATCCCGGCGGTCCGAGGTTCGCTGGAGTGATCGTCGCACGCGTCGGTAGCAGCCTGGAATACGACGGGAATACGTCTGGTTCAGCCGGCGTCCAGAGATGACTTCAGGCGCCCCCTTTGCCGGGGGCGCCTGTCATCGAGCGGATCGGGCGCGGGCTCAGTCGATGCGGCGGCAGACGGTCACCGGCAGGCGGGCCGACCACCTCTTGGTGGCGGCGTCGTACGCCTCGGCATAGCCGTTGTTGCTGCCCGAGCAGGGGGAGGCGAGCGTGGTGTCCACGTAGACGGCCCCGCCCGGCGTGACGGGGTGCGTGCGGGCCGTCGCCCACTTGTGGAACGCGGTGACGCCGTTGCTGTACTTGACGCTCACGTACACCCGGCCGCCGACCGTGAAATGACCGCCGGCCACCTTGAGGTGACCGTCGAAGGTGTACGTGAACAGGAAGGGACGCTCGGCCTGGGACGTGGCGGCGCTCGCCGGGGCGGCGACGGTCGTGGCGATCACGGCAGCGGATGTGAGGCCGAGCAGGGCACTCAGAGGACGGTTCATCGGCTCTCCCGGTGACGGTACGTGTGCTCGTCACCATTGAGCGTCACCATGCTTGCGGCCCGCCTGCGGGTCGCTGACCGGGGGTGGCGGTATGCGGGCCGTGCCAGCTGGTTGGCGGGAGCCGTGCGCGGTCGCGCGCGGGACGCTCCTATGGATGTCAGTCCACGTCGACGTTGTCGAGGAAGTGCAGGAGGTGGGTGAGGACTCGGATGCAGGCGGTGAGGTCGGCGTCGGTCAAGCCGTCGCCCGCCTGGGAGAGTACGGCGCGTTCGCGGGCGAGTACGGCGGTGATGGCGGCTGTGCCTTCCTCCGTGAGCCGGATGAGTGCGGAGCGTTTGTGTGCCGGGTTGGGGACGGACTCGACCAGGCCGCGCGCGGCCGCGTCGTTGATCATGCGTTGGACGAACTGGCGGCTCAGCGCCTGCGCCCTGCCCATCTGGGGGACGGTCATGGGGCCGTGCTCGCGCAGCAGGACCAGGACGGCCCGCACTCCGACCGGCAGGCCCTCGATGGGCGCGTCCTGCTCCACCTTGCGGTGGGCGCGCCGGTACAGCGGCCCTACCAGGTCGAACACCTCGGCAAGGCGGTCGGGTAGGTCTGCGGGGTGCTGGGGCCGGTCTGTTCCGCTCACCGTTCCATGATGACACCTTAGTTGTCATTCTTGGTTCAAGATGACACCTTGGTTGTCATGAATGATGTGTTCTGGCTCGACGTCGGCGCCGGCCGGCCTCTCGTCCTGTTGCACGGCGGGTTCGTGGACCACGGCATGTGGCACGCGCAGATCGCGGAGTTCGCCGGGAGCCACCGGGTCATCGCGCCCGACGCCCGCGGCCACGGCCGCTCCGCCAACGCCACCGAGCCGTACCGGCTCACCGACGACCTCGCCGCCTTGCTGCGCCGGCTGCGTACGGGCCCGGCCGTGCTGGTGGGTGTGTCCATGGGCGCGAGCGTCGCGGTCGAGACCGCGCTGGAGCATCCCGGACTGGTCAGTGCCCTGGTCATCACCGGCGCCGGCACCGGCGAGCCGTACTTCACCGACCCCTGGACCGTCCAGCGCCTGACCACCTGGCACGCGGCCATGGCGGCCGGTGATCTGGAGGCGTCGGTCGAGGGGTTCATGGCGTTCGTGGCCGGCCCGTACCGGACCCTCGACGAGTGCGATCCCGAGGTCGTGAGCCGGCTGCGGCGGATGGCCAGGCGGACCATGGCCAAGCACACCGCCGGTGAAACTGATTTGCTCGTTCCCGTGGCCGGCACCTGGGAGCGCGTCGCCAAGATCGAGGTTCCCGTGCTGGCCGTCAACGGGGCTCTCGACTCGCCCGATCACATCGGCATGGCGGAACGGGTCGCCTCCGCCGTCGCCGACGGCCGCACGATCACCGTCGACCGTGCGGCCCACTACCCGAACATGGAATGTCCGGACGTCTACCACGAGATCCTCATGGATTTTCTGCGGTCTGCTCTGTGATCACCGCGCCGGTGGCCAACGGTCCTATGGAGCCTGCGGGCTCAGGGGGTTCTCGGGTCGTGGAGTGTGTGCATCGCGTCCATGAGGGTCTGGTGGATGTAGTCGAGCTCAGGGGTGGACAAGCTGGTCCAGTCGTCGGTCTCCTGGGACCACTCCGCCGGCTCGTCGGAGGCGGTGGTCCAGTCCTGGTCGGTCGCCGCGGGATCGTGCTGGTACACCCACCAGAGGTTTCCTGAACGGTCCTGGAAGCGGGCGAGCTTGTCGCCGAAGAAGTCGGTCGGGCGGGTCACGATGCGTGCTCCGCGAGCCTCCGCGCGGGCGAGAGTGTCCTCGATGTCGTTCACGTAGACGCGGGTGAGCGCGGGGGTGAACGGCCAGTCGGGCTTGCGGTCGGCGAGCGTCAGCAGCGAGTCGCCCAGGCGGAGCTCGGCGTGCAGGACGAGCCCGTCCTTGTCGATCGTACGGGCCGCCGGCACGTCGGTCGCGCCGAACACGTCGATGACGAAGCCGATCAGGTCGGTGGCCTGGTCGGTGATGATGAACGGGTTGACCGTGTTCGAGCCGGCGGGCGCGTGGGGGAATGTGGTCATGGTGATCCTTCCTGCGTGAGCGGTGCAGGCATGCTCGCAGGAGACGAGGTCATATTCCGTCCGCGTCTGCGGGGGATCGACGGGTGACTTCAGGCGGCGTCTCCAGGGCGCGGAGCATGCGTGCGAGCATCTCGCGCAGTTGCGTGCGTGCGGGGCCGGGCAGGTCGACGGTGTACTCGACGCCGGCCGGGATCCACGACAGGGCGTACATCGTCTCGCGGACGTCGCCGCCGCCGACCGGCCAGCGCGTGGTGCCGGCGCCCGCCGGTTCGACGCCCTGCGCCCACTCGCCGAACTCCTGCCGGAGCCGCTCGATCGGCATCCGGATCGTCGCGGTCGCGTCGGTCGCCTGCCTGCCCCATGACGTCGCGACGGCCACGAACTCCTCGATCTGGCGCTGGGAGAGCGGGCGCGGCTCGAAGAACACGGCGGTGCGGCGTACGGCGGAGATCCGGTCGATGCGGAACGTGCGCCAGTCGTCGCGGTCGAGGTCCCAGCACAGGAGGTACCAGTGACGTTCGGACGGGGTCAGGTGGTGGGGTTCGACGTGGCGTGTTGACGGGCCGCTCGCTGAGGGGGATGTATGGGTGAAGCGGGTGCGCTCGTGGTCGCGGCAGGCCAGCGCCAGATCGGTCAGTACGGCATGGGACACCCCGGCCCTGGTTCGGGTCCTGGACGGCCGTACCGCGGTGGCGAGGGCGTTGACCCGTTCGCGCAGCGCGGCGGGCAGCACGCGTTCGAGCTTGGTGAGCGCCCGCAGCGTCGTGTCGGCCCCGTCGGTGAGTTGCCGCGTCGCCGCGAGGCGCAGGCCCGCCGCCATCGCCACGGCCTCGTCGTCGGTGAGCAGGAGCGGCGGCACCACCCCGCCGGGTTCGAGCCGGTAACCGCCCGCGAGCCCCGGCGCCGACTCGATGCGGTATCCGAGGTCACGCAGGCGTTCGACGTCCCTGCGCACCGTGCGCCGCGTGACGCCGAGCCGCCGGGCCAGGTCGGGGCCCGTCCAGTGCCGGTGCGTCTGCAGCAGGTTGAGGAGGGCGAGCGCGCGTGCGGTGGTGTCCGGCATACCCCTCAGTCTGCTGCAGAACGAGGACCGTTCGTGTCCGCATCCGCCGGCAGGTCTGCCGCAGGACCGGAGCCGAAACCGTCAGGCGTAGAGCCAGCAGCGGGTCCGGTGGTCCGGGGTGAACGTGTGCGTCGGCGGCGCCTCGGTGTGGCAGGTCGGGGTCGCGTGCGGGCAGCGGTGGGCGAAGGGGCAGCCGGCCGGCTCGGCGAGCAGGTTCGGAGGTTCCGCCGGATCCTCCTCGTCGAGGTCGCCCGGCAGCGCGGTGCTCTCCATGAGCGTCCCCTCCCGAAGCCGCGACGACAGCTACAACGACGAGGGAGGCGGTGGCGAGTAGGCGCCGTCCTCCTGCCCGGCGCGGGCGGGCCGATCGTCAGTTCTGGACGATGAACAGGTCCCGGCCGAAGTTGACGTCCTCCAGGCTCGGCTTGATCAGGCGGGCGGGCAGGTCGTCGTAGTACGGGATGGCCGGGACGCGCACCATGCGCACGTCGCACAGGTAGGCCACCCACACGCACCCGCTACCGGGTGCGCCCAGGCCACCCTTGAACTGCCACGCCTGGTTGGGGCTGGTGTTGCAGGCGTAGACGTGGATGACGCCGGTGAGGCGGCCGCCTCGGTTGTCGGCGTCCAGGCACCGTCCGGAGAACGCCGCGCTCTGGACGCGGCGCGCGCCTGTGGGGGAGCCGGGGTTGGCGGACGGCTGGAAGCTCCACGCCTGCCTGGTGTCGCCCGGCTGGCACGGGTCGAAGTACACGTAGATGCGCTGGGGGTCGATCAGTTTGGCGCCCGCGGTCAGGCACTGCGTGGCGTCTGCCGGGAGGGTGATCCTGTAGGTGCCGGGTGGTACGTCGTCGAGGAGCGTGCCGCCGGTGCTCGCGGAGGCGTTGCCGGTGAGGGCGGACCAGCCGGTCACGGCGATGAGCATGGCGATGAGCATGGCGATGAGCGTTCGGGTCAGTGATCGTCGTCCCACGTTCGTTCCCCTGTCGTGAGTTGGATGGGGACCAACGTAGGAAGCGAGCCGTGCCGCGGTCTTCGTGATTTCTCGCAAAGCCGGCCCATTCCGCTCGCCGGTTCTTGCCGGTCGTGGGCGATACAGTCGGTTCTCATGAAGGAGCCGGGAGGTCGGGGGCTGCCCCTGGTGCGGTCGTGATCGAGCGAGGCGGCTCCGGGGGCGCGCGGGAGCGGCTGGCGCGGCAGTTCGCCGGCATCACCCCGTGGGACGAGTTGGAGGCCGTCCACATGGCCGAGGGGCTTGACTGGATCGCCAGTGGGGCGCCGCTCTACCGTACGGATGCGCCCGATGTGCCTGATCCGCACCTCGTGGCCTACACCGTGGTCCTCAGCCCGAGCGAGGAGATCCTGCTCGTCGATCACCGCAAGGCGCGGCTCTGGCTGCCGAGCGGCGGGCATGTCGAGCCGGGCGAGGACACCTGGGAGACCGTCGAACGCGAGTGCCGGGAGGAGCTGGGCGTAACGGCCCGCCCAGCCGGGCCGGCCGGGAAGCGGCCGTTCTTCGTCACGGCGACGCGGACGCGCGGTGCGCGCTCCCACACCGACGTGTCGCTCTGGTTCGTCATCGAAACCGACCCCATCACCACCTACGACGAGGGCGAGTTCGCCGGCGTCAGGTGGCTGTCGCCGCGGGAGGTGCTCGCCGAGCCCGTCGAACGGCTCGATCCGCACATGCACCGGTTCACCAGGAAGCTCGCCAAGGCGATCGGCTGATCGCTAAGTACCCGAGTTTGGGGCGGGGCGGGAGATGCGGAGCATGGCGCGGTAGACCGCGGTCCCGGTTGGGGGTGGTGCCAGGGGCGGGAGCGGGGTGCCGGGGGTGGCGTAGGCGCGGAGCATCTGGCCGACCAGGCGGCGCCACGCGTCGGGGGCGGCTTCGGCGGTGGCGGCGACGACGCCGGCGTTGGCCATCAGCAGGATGACGAGGTCCTCGGCGGTGAAGTCGTCGCGCAGGTGGCCGCCGGCCTGGGCGCGGGCGATGATCGTCAGAAACCCTTCGTACGCCTCCGCGCGCCGGGCCTCCAGGGTCTTGGCGGACGGGAAAGACCTGGCCAGCACGTCGGCGAAGCCCCGGTCGGCGGCCTGCATGGCGCATACGGTCTCGATGAAGCCGGTGAAGCCGCGCCACGGGTCGGGATCGGCGAGCGCCCGGGCGGTGGCGGCGGCGTAGGCGTCCATGCGGTCGGCGAAGACGGCGTTGATGAGCTCTTCGCGGCTGGCGAAGCGGCGCGACAGGGTGGCCTTGCCGACGCCCGCCTCCCGGGCCACGCAGGCCATCGAGACGCCGAGTCCTTGCCCGGCGAACAGGCGGCGGGCCGCGGCCAGGATGCGCACGCGGTTGCGTTCGGCGTCGGCGCGCAGCCCCGGCTCGGGCTGCCGGTCGTCGGGCGGATCCGGGTCGGCGCTGCGGCTCATGCTTCCATTCTAACCAAGTGGAACGGTCTACCCATTTCATCGCCGAACGTGGCATGATGAAAGCGGGTAGGCCGTTCCACTTTTCCCGGGGACGACGCCGAGCACCGTCGTTCGCCTGGCCGAGCTGCCCACCGCACCCCCGACCGTCAAGGAGAGTCCCCATGAACATCGCCCTGTGGATCGTGCAGATCGCTCTCGGCGCCATGTTCTTCATGGCAGGAGTGATGAAGGCCACGCAGCCCAAGGAGAAGCTGGCCCCGAAGCTGCCGTGGGTGGACGACTTCTCCGCCGGCACCATCCGCTTCATCGGCGTCGCCGAGGTGGCGGGCGGGCTCGGCCTGATCCTGCCCGCCCTCACCGGCATCGCCCCCGTGCTGACTCCGCTGGCCGCGGCCGGCCTGGCGCTGACGATGGTGCTGGCCGCGGTGGTCCACGTCCGCCGTAAGGAGCCGTCCGGGATCGCGGTCAACGCGGTCCTGTTCCTGCTCGCGGCGTTCGTCGCCTGGGGGCGGTTCGGTCCTTACGCCTTCTGACGTCCCCGGCGAATCACCACCAGCCGAAGGCGGCCCAGGTCAGGACGGGGGCGACGACGATCGAGATCAGCCCGTACACCAGGAGCTGGCGGAACAGGCGGGCTCGGGCCGGGGGCTCGGCGGCGCCCAGGATGAGGCCGCCGGTGATGCCGAGCGGGTTGAGGTCGACCAGCACCGAGGCCAGGGCCACGGCGAGCACCCCGCCGACCGGGGAGACTCCGGCGGCCACCAGCGGCGGCAGCAGGGGCATGACGGTCGCGAACACCGCGATGGAGCTGGCGGCGAAGGACGTGATCCCGGCGACGTAGCACAGCACCAGCAGGCTGAGCAGCGGCGAGCCGGCCACCCCGAGCAGCTCGCTGATCTGCTTGAACGCGCCCAGGTGCTGCATCAGGCCCACGTACGTGAGCAGGCCGCCGATCAGCAGGACCACGTTCCACGGGATCCTGGAGACGATCGCGCCGAGCGGCAGCCGGAAGGCGAGCTGCAGCACCAGGGCGGCGGTGAGGCCGAGATAGCCGACGTTCATGTCGAAGCCGACGGACAGGACGACGACGGCGGCCATGCACACCAGCGTGAAGGCTCGCGTTCCTGAACCTGGACCTTGCGTCGCCGCCGCCGTGGGTGCGACCGTCACGGTCGCGGTGCCGGAAGCCCCGCCACTGGAAGCCGCGTCGCCGGAAGTGGCGCCGGAAGTGGCGCCGGAAGTGGCGCCGGAAGTGGCGCCGGACGCGGGGTCAAGGTCGGCGGTGCCGGACGCGGGGCCGGCCGGGTCGGTGGTGCCGGCCCCGAGCGGCGTGGCCGGGACGGAGGCGCGGCCCCGGGGGATGCCGCCGGTGAACCGGCCGACCACGAGGCACCCCGCACACACGACCAGCCCCGCCACCAGCCCCCCGGCCAGGAACGTCACCGGCGCCGAGCCGGGCAGGTCGATGCCCAGTTTGCCGCTCAGCGAGCGCGCGGTGACCCCGTACACGGCCAGCGGCGACAGCAGCCCGCTGATGATGCCGGTGACGCCCAGGACGGCGGCGAGCATCGGCGAGATCCGGTAGCGGGCGGCGAAGCCGAGGGCGATGGGGGAGACGATGGCGGTCGCGGCGGCGGGCAGGGTGCCGGCCGCGGTGAGCACGGCGCCGATGGCGAACGGCGCCAGCGCGATCAGCACGAGCCGGCCGCCGGCCGCCCGCAGCAGGACGTCCAGTAACCAGTCGAGGGTCCCGTTGAGCTGCGCGACGGCGAACAGGGCGGTCACCCCGACGATGAGCACGAAGAAGTCGGCAGGGAAGAAGCCGGTCACGTCGTTCGTCGGGACGCCGGCGGCGAGCCCGAGCAGGAACGCCGCCGCCAGGGCGCCCAGGCCGAGGTCGAAGCCGGGGATCAGGGTCGCCGCGAGCAGGGCGACCAGCACGATGATGGACAGGGTGGCCATGGTCATGGGCACACCTCTTTCGGGTCAGACCACTCCTCGGTGGCGCAGGTCATGGATCTCCGGCTCGGCCAGCCCGGCGAGGTCGCGGAGAACGTCGTCGGTGTGCTCGCCCAGGGCGGGCGCGGGGCCGCCGATCGTGGTGTCGAACCCGGAGAAACGCCCGGCCGGGGCCTGCATGAGCCGCGGGCGGCCCGTCCTGGCGTCCGGCACCTCCACGATCGAGCCGCGGGCGCGGATGTGCGGGTCGGCGCAGATGTCGGCGGCGGAGTTGACCGGCCCGGCGGCCACTCCGGCCGCGGTGAGCAGGGACATCAGGGGTTCGAGGTCGTGGGCGGCGACGAAGGCGGCGACCCTGGCCTCGATCTCCTCACGGTGTTCCAGCCGGGCGGTCATGGAGTCGTGCACGGCGAGGTCGTCCGCGCCCATGACGGTGACCAGCCGGCGCCACATCTGCTCGGTCGAGGCGGGCAGGGCCAGCCAGCGGCCGTCGCGGGTGCGGTAGAGGTCGTTGGGGCTGATGTGCGGGTTGCGGTTGCCCTGGCGTTCGCGGGGCTCGCCGGTGGCGCCGTACTCGACGACGAAGTCCTCCATCATCCGCAGCAGCGGCTCGTACAGGGGGATGTCGGCGAGCTGGGCCTGCCCGGTGAGGTCGCGCTGGCGCAGCGCGAGCATGGCGGCGAACGCGGCGTAGATGCCGGTGACGCCGTCGGCCACGGGATAGCCGGCGAAGACGGGCGGCCCGTCGGGGGTTCCTGTGCGGTGGGTCAGGCCGGCGAACGCCTCCGCGACGCGGGCGAAGCCGGGCCGGTCGGCGTACGGGCCGGTCCTGCCGAACGCGCTCACCTGGATCATCACCAGGTCGGGCCGGTACGCGCGCAGGTCGTCGAAGTCGATCCGGAACCGGCGCAGCGTCGCCGGGCGGAAGTTGGTCACCACGATGTCCGCGGCCGCGGCCAGCCGGCCGACCAGCGCGGCCGCCTCGGCGTGGTGCAGGTCGATCGTGACGCTGCGCTTTCCCCGGCCGATCATCGACCAGGCGGCCGACTCGCCGTCCTCCAGCGGCGGGTAGTGGCGGGCCGGATCGCCCGTGCCGGGATGCTCGACCTTGATCACTTCGGCGCCGAACTCGCCGAGCAGCGCGGACGCGAGCGGCCCGGCCAGGATCGTCGACACGTCCAGGACACGCACTCCGCTGAGGGGGCGGTCAGCCACTTGATATTCCTTTCACCTCGTGTTTCATCGGCCACGATCGCGCCCCGTCGCGGCGACGGGAAGACGTGGAAGCAGTTCACAGGTGAAAGGTTCTGCCTTTATGGTGGGCCGCGTGCGGGTGGAACGGGCCCGGTACTTCCTGGCCGCGGTCGAGACGGGGTCGCTGCGCGCGGCGGCGGCCCGGTGCGGCGTGAGCCAGCCCGCGCTCGGCCAGCAGATCGCGCTGCTGGAGGAGGAGCTGGACGTCGTGCTGCTCACCCGCAGCCGCCACGGCGTGCGCCCGACGCCGGCCGGGCAGGCGCTGATCGAGCCGCTGCGCCGGCTGGTGGCGGCCGAGGAGGCCGTGCGCGAGTCGGCGATGGAGACGAGCGGCACCTACCGGGGCCGGGTGCAGATCGGCGGCGTCACCGTGACCGTGGAGACCATCATCGCGCCGGTCGTGGGCCGGTTGCGGCAGTTCCATCCCGGTTTGCGGTTCGCGGTCCGCGAGGGGGCGTCGGCCGACATCGAGGCCGCGGTGCTGGACGGCGCGCTCGACTTCGGGGTGGTCACCATGCCGGCGAGCCCGCCCGCGCCCGGGCTGCGCCGCATCCCACTCATCTCGGCGCCCGTCGGCGCGTACGCGCGCACGGACCATCCGCTGGCGGGCCGCGACCAGATCCAGTGGCGCGACCTGGAGACCTGGCCGATCGTCACCATGCGGGCGGGCACCGTGATGTGGGAGACGCTGCACCGCCACGTGGCCGCACCCGACGTCGTCGTGCAGGCGATGTCGGCGCGGACCGTGAAGGTGATGGTCGGTCAGGGCGCCGGGGTCGGCATCCTGGCCAGGTTCGACACCTCGGCCGACATCGCCGACGTGGTCTGGCTGCCGCTGTCGGACGCCGACCCCGTCCACCTGTGCCTGACGCAGCGTCAGGACAGCCGGCCCTCGCCCTCCGCCCTCATCGTCAGGCGGCTCATCAGGGCCAGGGCCGGCGAGCTGACGGTCAGCTGATCGGTCAGCCGATCGAGCAGGTGTTGGCCACGTCGCCCGAGGTCTGACGCGGGATGGTGGCACTGGGCGGCGGCTGCTGCTGCCCGGACGTCCAGCGCTCCAGCGCCTCGAACGCGGTCCGCATGCACGGGAGCAGCGGCCGCATCCGGTCGGGGAACATGTCGTACTCGATGTCGAGGTGGGAGGCGCCCTCGATCCGGTAGTAGCGGTGCCGGGCGGCCATGCCCTGCGCGCGCACCGACTTGGCGTACGCGTCGCCGTGCACCTTGATCGGCAGCAGCGCGTCCAGCGTCCCCTGCACGGTGATCAGCGGCTTGCCGATGCGGCCGGTGTGCGCGACCTTCCGCACCGCCTGCTGCACGCTCCGCGGACGGGCGTAGAAGTCGTAGTCGGCGTCGCAGTTCGGCGTGCCGCTCTGGCAGAACGGGATGCCCGCGTCGAGGTCGCCGTCGAAGTCCGGGTCGAGCTCCTCGCGGACTTTGCGCTGGGTGCCGTCCCACAGGATGCGGTAGTTGAAGTCCCACAGGAACTCCGAGCCGGGCTCGAAGCCGGCCCGCAGCATCGCGGCGTGCGCCTCAGGGTCGCCGGTGGCCGCGTACTTGGGATATTCGCGCAGCGCCACCGGCAGGTAGGTGAGCGCGTTGGGCCGGCCGTCCGCCGTCCAGAAGGTGCCTTCTGAGTCGACGCCGCCGTCGTACAGCTCGGGGTGGTTCTCCAGCGCCCAGCGCACGAGCTGGCCGCCGTTGGAGATGCCCATCGCGTACGTCCTGCGTAGCTTCTTCCCGTAATGCCGGGCCACGGTCGCCCGGGCCGCGACGGTCACCTCGGTCATCCGGCGGTACCACTCGGCGATGGCGTCGCCAGGCCGTTGCCCGTCGTGGTAGAAGCCCAGGTCGACGTTGCCCTTGTCGGTCGAGGCGTAGGCGTAGCCCTTGGCCAGGACCCAGTCGGAGATGGTGAAGTCGTTGGCGTACTGGCGGGGGTTGCCCGGCGCCCCGGCGACGACCAGGCCGCCGTTCCACCGCTCGGGCAGCCGGATGACGAACTGCGCGTCGTGGTTCCAGCCGTGGGTGGGGTTGCCGGTGGAGGTGTCGTCGAAGTAGCCGTCGATCTGGATCCCCGGCACGCCGCTCGGGTTGCGGGTGCCCGTCGAGTGCAGCCCCGTCCAGTCGGCCGGATCGGTGTGTCCCGAGGCGGTCGTGCCGGCGGTGGTCAGGTCGTCCAGGCAGGCGGCGACCTGGTGCCGCGCGCCCGGCACGTGGAGCTTGCCGATCCGGGCGCAGCGGGCGTCGGCGGGCGCGGCGGCGGCCACCGGCGCCAGGGGGAGAGCCAGGAACGTGGCCACCAAAGCCGGGAGGAGGGTGGATCTGCGGAGCGGAAAGGACATGTGCGACTCCCATCGGTCAGGCCGTGGTGGACGCCATGGTGATCGACGGAGACGGGCGCGGCGACGTATGCGGTCGCCACTGTTCCCCGGCTACCTGTGGACACGACCTCCACCGCCGCGCCGCCGGCGAGCCGGCCGGATCGGCGGCGGGCGGCACGGGGAAGCCCGAGCGCCGAACGGGTGTGTACCACCGCACATCAGGCCGTACGAATGTGGAGGTGCCTCACCTGGTCCGCCGTCCGGGCCGCCACCTAGCGTTCACGGTGTTCCAGCTCACCTTGTGAGTCGTGAGGAGGGGTGCATGGGCGAAGGTCCCGCGGCAGGCCCGCACGATGCCGGATCCGTCCCCGTCCTGCGGGCGCGAGGACTGGCCAGGGAGTTCCGCGGCTTCCGCGCCGTGGACGGCGTCGACCTGGACGTGGCCGAGGGCAGCGTGCACGCCCTGGTGGGACCCAACGGCGCCGGCAAGACCACCCTGTTCAACCTGCTCACCGGCTTCCTCAAGCCGACCGCGGGCAGCGTCGTGATCGACGGCCACAGGGAGCTGGTCGGGCGCAGCCCCGAGGCGATCAGCCGGCTGGGCCTGGCGCGCTCGTTCCAGATCACCAGCCTGTTCGCCGAGCTGACCCCGCTGCAGCACCTGGAGCTGGCGCTGGCCGGGCCGACCGGGCTCGGCTGGCGGTTCTGGCGCTCCGACCGCGCGCTGGCCCGCTTCACCGCCCCGGCCGCCGAGCTGCTGGCCCGGGTCGGGCTGGCCGGACACGGCGACGTCCCCGCGGGCTCGCTGTCGTACGGCCGCAAAAGAGCCCTGGAACTGGCGCTCGCCCTGGCGCTCGACCCGAAGGTGCTGCTGCTCGACGAGCCGACGGCCGGGATGGGCGCGGAGGACGTGGACCGCACCATCGAGCTCGTCCAGGAGATCCGCACGGGCCGCACCGTGGTCATGGTCGAGCACAACATGAACGTGGTCGCCAGCCTCGCCGACCGGGTGACCGTGCTCCAGCACGGCAAGGTGCTGGTCGAGGGCCCGTACGCCGAGATCCGCCACGATCCTCGCGTCATCACCGCCTACCTGGGGGACTCCGATGTTGCGCGTTGACGGGCTGTCCGCCTGGTACGGCGAGGCGCAGGCGCTGCGCGAGGTGTCGATGCGGGTCGACGAGGGCGAGATCGTCACCCTCGTGGGCCGCAACGGCGCCGGCAAGACCACCCTGCTGCGCTGCCTGATGGGTCTGCACGGCGCCTACGGCAGGACCACGGGCACGATCTCGGTGTCCGGCGACGACGTCACCGGGCTGCCCCCGCACGCCAGGGCCCGCCGCGGCCTCGGCTACGTCCCCGATGACCGCGGCATCTACGCCACTTTGTCGGTGGAGGAGAACCTCACGCTCGCGCCGGTGGTGAAGGGCGGCGGCGGCCCTGAGCCGTGGTCGCTGGAGCGCGTGTACGAGACGTTCCCGCACCTGAGGGAGCGGCGCCGCTCGCCGGGCACGACGTTGTCGGGCGGTGAGCAGCAGATGCTCGTGCTGGCCAGGGTGCTGCGCACGGGCGCCCGGCTGCTGCTGTGCGACGAGCCGACCGAGGGCCTGTCGCCGCTGTTCGTCCAGCGCATCGGCGAGATCCTGCGCGAGGTCAGGGCGGCGGGCACGACGGTGCTGCTGGTCGAGCAGAACGTGCACTTCGCCGCCGCCGTCGCCGACCGCCACTACCTGCTCGCGGAAGGACGGATCGTCGAGTCGCTGGATCGCGACCAGGTCCGCGAACGCGAGCACCAGTTACTCGAATACCTCGGAATCTGACGACCGCCGACAGAACGGCCGAGCGCCCGGGAACAGAGGAGATGCCGTATGAGAATCACGGGCTGGAGCGGCGGACTGGCCGCCGCCGCGCTGCTGCTGGCCGGATGCGGAGGCGGGCCGGGCGGCGGCGGGGGAGCGATCAGCGACGGCGGGGTGACTCTGGCCGTGCTCAACGACCAGTCGGGCATCTACGCCGACACCTCGGGCCGCAGCTCGATCGAGGCGGTCAAGATGGCGGTGGAGGACTACAAGGCCAAATACGGCGACAAGGCGGTGGCCAAGAAGGTCGAGGTGACCGGCGCGGACCACCAGAACAAGCCCGAGATCGCCAACTCCAAGGCACAGGAGCTCTACGACCGCCAGAAGGCGGACGTGATCCTCGACGTACCCACCTCCTCCGCCGCGCTCGCCGTCGCCACCGTGGCCAAGAACAAGAAGAAGGTGTTCATCGACGTCGGCGCCGCCAGCACCGAGCTGGAGGGCAAGGCGTGCAACAAGTACACCTTCCACTACGGCTACAACAGCTACATGCTGGCCCACGGCACCGGCACCGAGGTGACCAAGGCCGGCGCCAAGAGCTGGTACATCGTCTATCCGGACTACGCGTTCGGCCAGGACATGACCAAGACGTTCAGCACGGCGATCCAGGGGGCCGGCGGCTCCGTGGTCGAGTCGGACCCGACCCCGTTCCCCAACGACAACTTCTCCACGTTCCTGCTCAAGGCGCCGGGGCTCGACCCCAAGCCGCAGGTGCTCGGCACCATGCACGCCGGCGGTGACCTGGTCAACCTGGTCAAGCAGTACAACGAGTACAAGCTGCGCGACAAGGGCGTCACGCTGGCGATCGGGCTGCTGCTGCTCAGCGACATCCACTCGCTCGGGCCCGACTCCCTGGCCGGCACCCGCTACACCACCATGTGGACCTGGAACTTCGACGACAAGACCCGGGCCTGGGCCGACAGGTTCAACACCAAGCTGGGCAAGCGGCCGACCGCCAACATGGCCGCCAACTACTCGGCCGCCCTGCAGTACCTGGAGGCCGTGCAGCGGGCCGGCACCGACAACGCCGACAAGGTGGTGGCGGCGCTGGAAGGTCAGAAGGTCGAGGACATGTTCGTCCGCAACGGCACCATCCGCGCCCAGGACCACCTGCTGCTGCACGACGCCTACCTGGCGGAGGTCAAGGGGTCCGCCGACGTCAAGGAGCCGTACGACTACGAGAAGGTGCTCAACACCATCCCGGCCGCTGAGGCGTTCCAGCCGCAGCCCGACCCGGCGTGCAAGCTGTAGGGCGGCAGGAGTGCTCCAGCAAGCGTTCAACGGGCTGGTGGGCGGGTCGTTCTACGCCCTGCTCGCCCTCGGCCTGGCCGTCATCTTCGGCATGCTCGGCGTGGTCAACCTCGCGCACGGCGCGTTCTACATGCTCGGCGCGTTCGGGGCGTTCATCGCGCTGGACGCGTTCGACCTGAACTTCTGGGTGTCACTGGTGCTGGTGCCGCTGCTGCTGGGCGTGGGCGGCGCCGTGCTGGAGCGGCTGTTCGTCCGGCGGCTGACGCCGCTCGACCCGCTCTACAACTTCCTGTTCACCTTCGGGCTCGCGCTCATCCTCCAGGACCTCGTCCGGCGCGAGTACGGGGTGAACTCCCAGCCCTACCCCCGGCCGGCCGAGCTGGCCGGCACGGTCGACCTGGGGCTGTTCACCTACCCGGCCTACCAGGTGTTCGTGCTGGGAGTGTCGATCCTGATGTGCCTCGCCGTGTGGGTGGTGCTCACCAGGACCCGGGTGGGGATGATCGTACGGGCCGCGACCGAGCGGCCGGAGCTGACCAGGGCGCTCGGCATCGACGTCGGCCGCTGGGTGACGCCGGTGTTCGGCTTCGGGATCGCGCTGGCCGCGTTCGCCGGGGTGCTGGCCGCGCCGATGCGCGCGGTCAACCCGCTGATGGGCGCCGACCTGATCATCACCGTCTTCGCCGTGGTCGTGATCGGCGGGCTGGGCTCGGTGTTCGGCTCGGTCGCCGCCGGGTTCGCCGTGGGGCTGGTGTCGGCGCTGGGCAACCTGTACGTGCCCGCACTCTCCCAGATCACGGTGTTCATCCTGATGGCCGCCGTGCTGCTGTGGCGACCTGCCGGTCTGTTCGGACGTGAGGAGGCGTACCGGTGATCTTGTCCAGGCTGGCCCGCTCGGGCCGGGGCGGGATCGTGCTCCTGGTGCTCGGGCTGCTGGCCGCCCTCGTCCTGCCGTGGCTGATCTATCCGCCGGTCGCGCTGGACATCGCCTGCTGGGCGCTGTTCGCCGCCGCCGTGGACCTGCTGCTGGGCTTCACCGGGCTGTTGTCGTTCGGGCACGCCGCGTTCTGGGGCGGGTCGGCGTACTGCACGGGGCTGATCGTGCTGCACGGCGGGATGCCGTTCCCGGTGGCGATCCTCGGTGGCGCGCTGTTCGCGGCGCTGCTGGCGCTGCCGATCGGCCTGCTGTCGGTACGGCTGACGGGCATCTACTTCGCCATGGTCACCCTGGCCTTCGCCCAGATGATCTACTTCGTGGCCAACCAGTGGCGCGACGTCACCGGCGGCGAGAACGGGCTGCAGGGCATCCCGCGCGAGTTCCTCGGTCTCGACCTGTCCGACCCGTTCTTCTTCTACTACGCGGGGCTGCCGTTCGTGCTGGCCGGGCTGTTCGCCGCCTGGCGGATCGTGCGCTCGCCGTTCGGACGGGTGCTGGTGTCGATCCGCGACAACCCGGCCCGCGCGCGTGCCCTCGGCTATCCCGTCGAGCGTTACCGGCTGCTGGCGTTCGTCCTGTCCGCCGCGCTGTCGGGGACGGCCGGCGGCGTCTTCGCCATCGGCCACGGCTTCGCCGCGCTCGACGGGCTCTACTGGACCACCTCGGGACAGGTGGTGATGATGGTCATCCTCGGCGGCATCGGCACGCTGTGGGGCGGGGCCATCGGCGCCGGAATCGTCGTCCAGCTCCAGGACTTCCTGGCCACCGCCGGGTTCGAGGGCATCGGCATCGTCACGGGCTCGATCTTCATCGTGATCGTGCTGCTGTTCCGCCGGGGCATCTGGGGTACGGCCCGGCACCTGCTGATCTCCCGGCGGCAGGTGGACCCGCCGGTCAGCCCCGCAGCCGGTGCAGGCGCAGAGCCAGCTGAATCTCCAGAGCCCGCTCCGGCTCCTGCCAGTCCTCGCCCAGCAGGCGACTGACCCGGTGCAGGCGCTGGTGCACGGTGTTGATGTGCACGTGCAACCGCTCGGCGGTCCTGGACAGGCCGCACCTGCTGCTGAAGTACGTCTCCAGCGTCCGCACCAGGGACGTGCCGCGGCGGGCGTCGTAGTCGAGCACCGGGCCCAGCGTCGAGTCCAGGAAGCCGCGGGCGTCGCGCTGCGTGCCGATCAGCAGGCCGACGAAGCCGAGCTCGCGGGCGTCGGCGCCGTCGTCCAGCCGGTCGAGGGCGAGCAGCGTGTCGGCGCAGCGCCGGGCCTCCCGGTGCGCGGCGGGGACCCCGGTGAGGTCGCGGATCGCCCCGCCCGCGCCCACCGTCACGGGCGCGGCCAGCGCCGCGCCCAGCTCCTTGGCGACGCGGCGCGCGGTCTCGCCCGGCGCGTCGCCCGGCAGCAGCAGGACGATCTCCTCGCCACGGGCCGCCTCCAGCCCGTGCGCAGCCGCCACGTGCGCGGCCGCCCAGAACGCGGCCCGGCCGCGATGCCTGGGCGAGGCGTAGCGGGCCGAGAGCATCACGTACGAGGCGTCCGCGTCCAGACCGGCCCGGCGCATCCGCGCCTCCAGCGCCGCCGACCCGCCGGCTCGGCCGGCCAGCAGGTCGTCCAGGAGCTCGCCCTGCACCCGTGCCTCCGCCTCGGCCGCGCTGCACCGCAGCAGCAACAGCAGCGCGGTGACCAGCGCGGCCCGTTCCAGGATGCGCCGGTCGGCGTCGCCGAGCTCCGCCGTGGTGCGTAACACCAGCGTGCCCAGCACCTCGCCGGGAGTCGCGATCGGGGTGACCCACAGGTCGCCGTGCCTGGTCGTGCCGCCCCGCGTGTGGACGGAGCCGGCCACGGCCATGGCGGCGTCGATCTCGTCCTCGGAGAGCGGCGCCTGCTCGCCCGACGCGGCCAGGCAGCGGCCGTCGGCGTCCACGACGTGCAGCGCCCCGCCCAGCACCTCGGTGACCACCGCGGCCACGTCGCCGGCGTCGCCGCCCCTGACGACCAGGGCGGTCATCCGGTCGTGCGCCTGCGCGGCCCGCTCGATCGCCGCGCAGCGCGCCTGGATCCTCGCGTTGACCGCGTCCGATTCCTCCAGCGCCGTACGGGTGTGCTCCAGCAGTCGCGCGTTGTCCACCGCCAGCGCCGCGTGCGTCGCCAGCGAGCCCAGCAGCACCGCCTTCTCCGGGGCGAACGGCCGCTGGCTGCGGTTGGCCGCGTACAGCACGCCGACCACCCGGCTGCCCAGCCGCATCGGCACGCCCAGGATCGCCACCAGCGCCTCCTCGGCCACCGCCGCGTCGATGAAGGCGCGGTGCCGGAACTGCGGGTCCGCCGCGTAGTGATCGGTGCTGTACGGCATCGCCGTCTGCGCCACCAGCCCGCCCAGCCCGTCGCCGAACGGGACCCGCAGCCGCCGGAAGGCCGCCGAGATCGACCCGTCGGTCATCCGCATGCGGGTCTCGCCGGACTCGTCGTCGTTCAGCGTCACGTACGCGACGTCCGCGTTGAGCAGCCGCCTGGCCCGGCGTACGACCGTCTCCAGGATCGCGTCCAGGTCGCGCAGCGCGGCCAGGTCGCCCGCCAGGTCGAACAGCGCGCTCAGCTCGGCCTCCCGGCCGGCCTGGCGCCGCATGTCCGCGCTCACCCGCAGCGCCGCCAGCTTGGCGGCCTCCAGTTGCGCCAGCGTCTCGGGCGGCGCGCCCGCCGCCCGGGCCGCGACCACCGGCTCCTCGAACTCGACCGGCGCCGCCTCGCGGGCCAGCAGGTCGAGGAAGACGGTGCACGAGGCGAGGGGCGCGGGGGGAGCGAAGGGGGACTGCACGGTCAATGGCACGGTCATCGGTGCATCCGTCCATGTGCGGTGGGTCGGCGCTGGTCGGGGCGCGGGTACGGCATGGTCACGCATGCGGGCGGGGAACGGCGGGCCGTCCGCGTGAGAAGGTGGTCAGGTCCTGCGTCAAGGCGTGCAAGGGGGCCTCCAGAGCACCACGGGCCGGGGTCTGATCGGGAGTCCGCCGAGGTTACTAAGCGCATAGTCAGGCTGTGAACGGTCGCTTGTCAACCGGTGAAGGCCAAGCCCGGCCGAACGCCGCCCGCGTGTCAGCCCGGGGCGAGCAGCTTCAGCGAGAGGTCGGCGTAGAACTCGCCGAGCTGCTCGGGCGAGTCGGGGCCGTCGAGCCGATACCACCGGACCAGGTCTATGGCCAGCGACAACATCGCCCGCGTGACCCGCGTGACGTCGACCTTCGCGAACGCCCCGTCGGCCACCCCGCGCGCGACCGCGCCCCTGAAGTAGCCGTTGGTCTGGTGACGCAGCTCCACGATCTCGCCGTAGTGCTCGGGCGTGAGTCCGTGCAACTCGATCTGGCAGACGCGGGCGGTCACGTGGTGGCGGGCGTGCCACACGGTGTACGCCGAGACGATGGCGCGCAGCCGCTCGGCCGAACCGTCCAGGCCCGTGATGGCGGGGTCCCTGACGTGGGCGAGGACGCGTTCGTGGCCGGCCTTGACGATCTCGTACAGGACGAGTTCCTTGGACGGGAAGTGCACGTAGAGGGCGGCCGGGCTGAGCCCGACGCACTCGGCGATGTCGCGCGTGGTCGTGGCGTGGAAGCCGTTCGCGGCGAAGCAGCGCACGGCCGACGACAGCAGCCGGCGCTGGACCTCCCCCAGGTCGTCTCGCCACAGCTCGGGAGAGTGGTCCCGCAGCCGTGAGTCGTCCGCCAGATCCTGCGCGGTGAACCGGGCCTGCCGTCGGGCCATCTTCGATCCTCGCCCCCTTCGACCCCGAGTGCGTGGTCTCGATGCCGCCCGCGCCGCCCATCGGACATGCCGGCCACGATGAGGGTGTGGCCCGCCGCGAGTCTTGGTAACTCGCATTCTAGGGCTGACTATGCGCTTAGTCACCGGCGACATGTGACATGCCTGGCACACGATACGGCGGAGCACTGCCGAGTGCTCCGCCGTGGGGAAAAAGAGGGGGATGTGACAGGTGGTGCGTCGGTCAGGCGGCGTCGAGGGCTTCGGTGATCTTGCGGGTCATGTCGGCGACCGTCGGGCTCGGCTGACGGCCCTGGTCGGTGCGGGTGGCCGCCTCGACGGCGACGAGGACGGTCTGGCGGAAGTTGCCCGCCTCCGCCGGGTCCTGCCGCTTGAGCAGGCTCATCGCCGCGGTCAGGGCGGGCAGCACGTGGTCGGCGATGGCGGCCACGGACTTGCCGTTCAGGTCCACGCCGGTCGACTTGTCGGCCAGCACGTGGCCGATCGGGCCGGTGGCGGAGTACAGGGCGATGGAGCCCTTGGTGGCGACCTTGTGCGGGCTGCCCCCGGCGTCGGCGGCGGCCAGCAGCGTGACGGCGCCGTACGCGGCGGTGCGCAGGGTCAGCTTGTCCTGGTCGGTGAGGGTGATGGTCATGGGGGTTTGCTCCTTGTGCGAGTTCTTCAAGGTGGTCGGGCGTAGGGCGCGCTGGTCAGTCGTCGATGGCCTGGTAGAGGGTGGTCCAGAAGTCGTGGACCAGTTGGGCCGGGTCCGGGATGCTCATCCCGACCTGGGTGAGCAGGATGCCGGTGAGCCCCTTGGCCGGGTCGGAGTAGGCCGTGGTGCCGGTGCCGCCGTCCCAGCCGAACTGGCCGACGGAGGCGTAGTCGCCGCGGTAGGTGCGGACCGCCATGCCGAAGCCCCAGCCGCCGTGCTGCCCCTGACCGAAGGACACGTGTACGTTGTCGGTCGCCATGGCGTTCCTGACCGCCTGCTGGGCGGGGGTGAGGCGGTTGGTGGTCATCAGTTCGACGGCCGGCCGCGACAGGATCCGCTCGCCCTCATGCGTGCCGCCGTTCAGCAGCATGTTGAAGTAGGCGTGGTAGTCGTCGACGGTGGAGACCAGGCCCCCGCCGCCGCCCTGGAACGCCGGCGGCTTGCTGTGGCGCCCGCCCTCGGCCTCGTCCCACACGTGGAACTCGCCCGTCTGCGGGTCGGGGGCGTAGAGGACCGGCAGCCGGTCGATCTTGTCGCCGTCCAGGTGGAACCCGGTGTCCTTCATCCCCAGCGGCTCGAAGACCCGCTCACGCAGGAACGTCTCGAAGGTCTGCCCGGTGACCCTGGCCACCAGCACGCCGAGCAGGTCGTTGCTGATGTGGTACTGCCACTGCTCGCCCGGCTGGTACATCAGCGGCAGCGAGCCGAGGCGGCGCATCCACTCGTCGGGCTCGGGCATCGGCTCCGGCAGGTTGGGCGTCAGCCCCTGCTCGAAGACCGCGTTCATGATCGGGGTGCCCAGCGACGTCATGTCCATGCCGAGGCCGAAGGTGGAGGTCAGCAGGTCGCGTACGGTGATCGGCCGCCGGGCCGGGACGGTGTCGTCGAGCGGGCCGTCGACCCGCTTCAGCACCCGCCGGTCGGCGAGCTCGGGCAGCCACTGCTGCACGGGGTCGTCCAGCCGCACCCGGCACTCGTCGAGCAGGATCATCGCCGCGGCCATCGCGACCGGCTTGGACGTGGACGCCATCCGGAAGATCGTGTCGCGGCGCATCGGCGGGCCGCCGTCGTGGCGCATGGTGCCCAGTGCCTCGACATGCGTCTCGCCGCCGCGGCTGACCAGGGCGACCAGGCCGGGGATGCGGCCGGACTCGACCCGCCGGGCCAGCACGTCGTGCAGCCTGCGCAGCCCGCTGACGGAGAAGCCGCCGTTGTCGTGTTCCATCGTGAATCTCCTCATGGATGTTCGGGAATCTCTGAACGACCCTGACAGTACATTGCGTTCAAGGAATCGTCAACAAGCAAAAGCTGGCTGTATAACCTGTTGAAAAGAGCGGGATGGCTTAGTTTTGCAATGACAATGAGAGTGAACGCAATGACGGATCCGAGCGAGGATTGCAATGAGGTGCGCTTGAATGCATACTGTGCGACAGAACGGCGCACGCCGACCAGAGCAGACAGGAGCCGAGCACCGATGCCCGGAGGCAGACTGACCGGCCAGGACCGCCGGCACATCGCGACATGGCTGGCTGAGGGGCTCGGCTACGCGGAGATCGGCCGCCGCCTCGGCCGGCCCGCCTCGACGATCATGCGCGAGGTCGCCAGGAACGGCGGCCCCGGCGACTACGGCGCGGACCGCGCGCAGGAGGCCACCCGGCACCGCGCCCGCAGGCGCAAGCAGGCCCAGCCGCAGCAGCCGGCGATCCCCGACGGCGGCCACGGCCGCGACCCCCAGGCGGTCCAGGAGTTCACCGAGTCCTTCACCGACCTCCTCGTCGGGCAGGGGCTGCCCAAGATGGCGGCCAGGGTCCTCGCCTGCCTCTACGTCACCGACGCCGGCAGCCTCACCGCCGCCGATCTGGTCCAGCGGCTGCGCATCAGCCCGGCCTCGGTCTCCCACGCCGTCACCTTCCTCGAACAGCAGGGCATGCTCAGGCGCGAACGGACTCCCGGCGGGCGCCGCGAACGCTACGTCACCGACGACGACATCTGGCTGCGCTCCATCCAGGCGTCCGTGGACATGAACGAGGCTCTGACGGCCGCGTCGCGGCGGGGCGGCGAGATCCTCGGGCCCGCCACCCCGGCGGGCGACCGCTTCGAGACCGCCGCCGAGCTGCTGTTCCTCGTCAGCGAGGCGCTCCGGCAGGCCATGGAGCAGTGGCAGCGCAACCTGGAGGCGCGGCGGCGCTGAGCGCGTGGCACCCGTTGCCGAGGGCCTGGCGAGCGGCGATGAGGGCGTGACATACTCCGTCACCATGAGGGACCTTGATCGCGTTCGCATGCGGCTCGATCGGGTCCGCGCGGCGGCCGGCGAGATCGATCCGGTGTTCCTCGACACGCCGTCGCTGCCGTGCCCGCCGCTCGGCCAGGCCCTCGGGTGCGCGGTGACGCTGAAGGTCGAGACGCTCAATCCGGTACGGAGCTTCAAGGGACGCGGTACGGAGACCGTGGCGGCCCAGGTCCGGCGGGCGGGCGCGTCCCGCATGGTGTGCGCGAGCGCGGGCAACCTCGGCCAGGCGCTGGCCCACAGCGGCGCGCGCCGGGGGCTCGACGTCACCGTCGTGGCCGCGACCACCGCAAACCCGCTCAAGCTGCGCCGGATCGCCGAACTCGGCGCGGAAGTGCGGCTCGAAGGCGCCGACATCGAGGACGCCCGGCTGCTGGCCCGCGAGCTGGCCCGGGCCGACGGCGCGTACCTGGTCGAGGACAGCCTGGACCTGGCGACCTGCGAAGGCGCCGCCACGATCGGCCTCGAACTCGTCCGCGACGACCCCGAGCTCGACGTCGTGCTCGTCGCCCTCGGCGGCGGGGCGCTGGCCGGCGGCGTGGGCTACGTCGTGCGCTCGCTCGCCCCGCACGCCGAGGTGATCGGCATCCAGCCGTCCGGCGCGCCCGCCATGGCGCTGTCGTGGCGGCGGGGCACGGTCGTCGAGACCGACCACATCGACACGATCGCCGACGGCGTCGCCGGGCGCTGCCCGATCCCCGAGGTGCTGGACGACCTGCTCGTGGTGCTGGACGACGTGGTGCTCGTGGCGGAGGACTCGATCAAGGCCGGTCTGCGCGCCCTCTACGAGCACGCGGGCCTCGTCGTCGAGCCGTCGGCGGCGCTCGGGATCGCCGCCGTGCTGGAGCAGCCGGAGCGCTTCGCCGGCCGGCGCGTCACCACGATCCTGTGCGGCAGCAACGTGCTGCCCGCCGACTTCGCCCGCTGGGTGCTGGAACCGGCCGCACACGCCTGACGCGCGGCGGCGCCGAGGGGCCAGGAACGGGAAAAGCCGCGGGGCGGAGAAGGGGAGAAGAGGAGAAACAACTCCCTTCCACTCTCAACGTATAGCGCACAGGGGGGCTTGCCACAAGGCCCCGGTCATGCCGCAGAATCGGCGGCCGAGGCCGACAGCTGCGCAAACGGGAGTCAATGACTGTGAACCACCTGACCATCAGCGCGTTCGACCTTCCCGCCCGCCTCGCCCCCAAGGCGGACCCGGCGCTGATCGCCGGGGACGAGGAGCGGTTCGCGGCCATCGCGGAGAGTCTGGAAGCGTCGATCGCCGAGTTGTCCGCCCGCCTCGACGCCGAGCGGAAGTCGCCAGGCGGGCTCGGCAGGCAGGCGATGGACCGGGACCTGGAGGTGCATCGGCTGACCGCCCGCCTGCGCGCCCTGCGCCGCTTCGGCCTGGACCTGTGCCTCGGGCACATGGTCGGCGCGGACGACCCCGAGCCCGTCTACATCGGCCGGCTCGGCCTGACCGACAGCGCGGGCCGCCGGCTGCTGCTCGACTGGCGCTCACCCGCCGCGGAGCCGTTCTTCGGCGCCACCCACGCCAACCCGATGGGCCTGACCAGCCGCCGCAGGTACCGCTGGACCCGCGGCCGGATCAGCGACTACTGGGACGAGGTGTTCACCCCCGACGGGATCGAAGGGCACGCCGCGCTCGACGATCAGTCGGCCTTCATCGCCAGCCTGGGCGGCAGCCGTTCGGCCCGGATGCGGGACGTGCTCGGCACCATCCAGGCGGACCAGGACGCCATCATCCGCGCCGGATCGCGCGGCGCCCTCGTCGTGGACGGCGGCCCGGGCACCGGGAAGACCGTCGTCGCCCTGCACCGCTCCGCCTACCTCCTCTACGCGGACCCCCGCCTCGGCCACCGCAGGGGCGGCGTGCTGTTCGTCGGCCCGCACCAGCCGTACCTGGCCTACGTGGCCGACGTCCTGCCCAGCCTCGGGGAGGAGGGCGTACAGACCTGCACCCTGCGCGACCTCGTCGCCGAGGGCGCCACGGCGACGGTCGAGACCGACCCGGAGGTGGCGCGCCTGAAGTCGTCCGCCGGCATGGTGAAGGCGATCGAACCGGCCGTCAGGTTCTACGAGAACCCCCCGGCCGAGGGGATGACGGTCACCACCCCCTGGTCCGACCTCTGGCTGAGCCCCGAGGACTGGGCCGAGGCGTTCGAGGCGGCGGAGCCGGGCACGCCGCACAACGAGGCACGCGAGCAGATCTGGGCGGAACTGCTCACGATCCTGATCGACAAGCACGAGGAGGAGGTCCCGGACGGCCTGCTGCGCACGTCGCTGCTGCGCAACAGGGAACTGCGCACAGCCTTCAACCGCGCCTGGCCGCTGATCGAAGCCGCGGACCTCGTCGGAGACCTGTGGTCGGTGCCCGCCTACCTGCGGATGTGCGCCCCCTGGCTCAGCCCCGACGAGGTCAGACGGCTGCGCCGCCAGGACGCCCAGGCTTGGACGGTCTCCGACCTGCCGCTCCTGGACGCGGCCCGGCAACGGCTCGGCGACCCGGAGGCGTCCCGGCGCAGGCGCCGGCACCAGGCTTCCGTCGCCGCCGAACGCGAGCGCATGAACAAGGTCGTCGACGCCCTGATCGACGCCGACCCCGACGGCGAGGGCCTGGTGACCATGCTGCGCGGGGAGGATCTGCAGAACAGCCTGATCGAGGAGGGCACACCGCCCGGCACCGAGCCCGACCTGCTCGCCGGACCGTTCGCGCACGTCGTCGTGGACGAGGCCCAGGAGCTGACCGACGCGGAGTGGCAGATGTTGCTGCTGCGCTGCCCGTCCAGGAGCTTCACCATCGTCGGGGACCGGGCCCAGGCCAGGCACGGCTTCACGGAGTCGTGGCGGGAACGGCTGGAGCGGATCGGGCTCGACCGGATCGACCTGGCCGGCCTCAGCGTCAACTACCGCACGCCCGAGGAGATCATGACCGAGGCCGAGCCGGTCATCAGGGCCGTGCTGCCCGACGCCAACGTGCCCACGTCCATCCGCGCCGCAGGCGTCCCCGTCGGGTACGGATCCGTCGCGGAGCTGGGCCCGATCCTCGACGCCTGGCTCGCCGAGCACGCCGACGGGACCGCCTGCGTCATCGGCGATCCCACGTTCCAGGAGACCCCCCGTGTCCGGTCACTGACCCCTGAGCTGTCGAAGGGACTGGAGTTCGACCTGGTCGTCCTCGTCGATCCGGAGCGGTTCGGGGAGGGCGTCGAGGGAGCGGTGGACCGGTATGTCGCGATGACCAGGGCGACCCGTCAACTCGTCGTCCTCACCGGTTCCTGACGCCCGGCCAGACCGTTCCGGCGGCGTGATCAGTCGTGCGGGGCGGACTCGGGCTCGGGGAGCCAGGCCGCCGGCGGCGTCGTGAGCCAGCCATGGGTGGCGGCCAGGTCGTCCGCGGCCTCGTGCAGGGCGCGCAGGCCGGGGTGGTCGGTGCCGGGCCGCCAGATCATCGCCCAGGGGAACAACGCGACCGGCTCCACCAGCGGCCGCACGACGGCGCCGGGAACGGCGGGCTGGGTCGTCATGGTGAGGATGGGGGCGTTGCGTTCGCGGATGTGCTGGGCGAGCTCGTCCACGCCCTGAACGTGTGGATGGGCCAGCGCCGCGTCGACCCCGAAGGGCGCCAGCAACTGGAGCACCGCGTGCTCCCAGCCCGGCGTGGCGTGGTTGCCCGCGCGCAGGCACACCCCGGTGCCGCGCAGCGCTTCCAGCGGGACGGCGTCGGCCTCGGCCAGCGGGTGGCGATCGGGCAGCAGCACCGCGATGGGCTCGTACCGTACGGGCCGCTGCCGCACCCCGTCGGCCCGGCCCGGCACGCGGCCGAACGTGACGTCCACCTTCTCGGCCAGCAGCAGCGGCACGGCCGCCTCGGTGCCGGTGTGGAAGCGGGCGAAGAACTCCACCGTGGGAGCCTGCTGGCGGGCCCGCGCCAGCACCAGCGTGGGAGTGAGCCCGGGGCCGACCACGTCGACGGTCAGCGAGCGGCGCTCACCGTGCAGTTCGAGCAGGGTCGAGTCGTAGATCGCGAGGATCTCCCTGGCCCGGCCCAGCAGCAGCGTCCCGGCCGGGGTGAGGGTGACCTGTCGCGTGGTGCGGTGCAGCAGCCGGGCGCCCATCCGGTCCTCCAGCCGGCGCACGTCGCGGCTGAGCGCCTGCTGGGCCAGGAAGAGCCGCTGGGCGGCCCGGCTGAAGTGCAGCTCCTCGGCCACGGCCACGAAGTGGCGCAGCAACCGCATTTCGACGTCGTCGGGCACGCCTCCTTCCTATCCGATTGACGCGCCTGGTGCGTGTATCCCGTTCGAACAGGTGTTGGACTCCGCGCGACCGGCTCGGCCACGATGCAGATCTCACCTTCACCCCGGAGGGGCCGCGACGGCTCCGAACAGGAGGAATGCCATGACCAGCACGATCACCACCGGCACGCTCGACGTCCCCGGCGCACGCCTGCACTACGAGGTTCGCGGGCAGGGGCCGCTCGTGGCGCTGGTCGGCGCGCCGATGGACGCCGTGGCCTTCGAGCCGCTGGCCGGTCTGCTCGCCGCCGGCCACACGGTGCTCACCACCGACCCGCGCGGCATCAACCGCAGCCGGCTCGCCGACCCCGGGCAGGACTCCACCCCCGGCCTGCGCGCCGACGACCTGTCCCGGCTGCTGGCCCACCTGGACGCGGGCCCGGCCGCGGTCTTCGGCTCCAGCGGCGGCGCGGTCACCGCGCTGGCCCTGGCCCAGTCCCGCCCCGATCAGGTGCACACCGTCATCGCCCACGAACCCCCGCTGGTGAACCTGCTGCCCGACCGTGAGCGGGTGCACGCGCGGACCGAGGAGCTCAGGGCCTCCTACCTGGCCGGCGACGTCGTGGGGGCGTGGGCGATGTTCATGGAGCAGGCCGGCATCGAGCTGCCGGACGGGGCGCTGGAGATGATGTTCGGTGGTGAGCGCGATCCGCGGCACGTCGAGGACGAGCGCCGCTGGTTCGCCCACGAGATGGTGCACACCGACCACTGGCTGCCCGACCTCGCCCTCATGCGTACGCTGCCGGTCCGGCTGGTGATCGGCATCGGCGAGGAGTCGGCCGGTCAGCTGTGCGACCGCACCGCGAGGGCCCTGGCGGACGCCCTCGGCGCCGAGCCCGTGCTGTTCCCCGGCGACCACACCGGCTTCGTCGATCACCCCGACCGCTTCTCGGCCCGGTTGCGCCCGCTCGTGACGCGGTGATCGCCCGGCGACCGGCCGATCGGCGGAGCCGGGTCAGCCGTCCGGTGGAGCGGCGGTTCAGCCGCCGTACCGGGGGATCGGCCGATGCGGGGGCGGTCGCGGCGCTGGGACGGTGAGGAGACCCCGGTCTTCAGGGGACCGGCGCCGGAAGGATGGACATGAGTCAGTCGGAGCGAGAGCAGGTGAGCCGGCGGAGGCTGCTCGCCGGCGCGGGGGCCGTGGCGGGCGGCGCGCTGGGCGCGGGGATGGCGGGCCCGGCGACGGCGGCCGTGGCGGCG